>CANPXA010000006.1 GCA_947585525.1 uncultured Akkermansia sp.
ACACAACGTGCTGCAGGTACGCGACTTTCTTATTATGTCGCGAAGAAATATGGACATTCCGGATTGCCGGAAGATACAATACAAATCAGCCTCACCGGCACCGCCGGGCAAAGTTTCGGCGCATTTCTGGCGCACGGTATCACCCTGCGTCTTACCGGCCAGGCGAACGACTACGTCGGCAAGGGTCTCTCCGGTGGAAAAATCATCATAACTCCTTTTCCAGAAAGTCCATACGTTCCGGGAGACAATACGATTGCGGGAAATGTACTGCTCTATGGGGCCACCGGAGGCAAAGTATTTATCCGCGGACGGGTTGGGGAGCGGTTTGCCGTGCGTAACTCCGGAGCAAGCGCCGTTGTGGAGGGGACGGGGGATCACTGCTGTGAGTACATGACCGGAGGATGCGTCGTGGTCCTCGGTTCCACGGGACACAACTTCGGGGCGGGCATGAGTGGGGGATATGCTTACGTCTGGGATGAGCAGCACCTCTTCGACCGCTACTGTAACCTCGATATGATCGACTTGGATCCTGTTTCCGACCCGGAGGACATCAAGCGCCTCCGCTCGCTTATTGAGGAACACGCCCGCTACACCGGATCCAACCGAGCTCGTGAAATCCTCGCTGACTTTGAGAATGCCTTGCCCAATTTTGTCAAGGTCTTCCCCATGGAGTACCGCCGGGTGCTCGGGCAGATGACTCAGGCTGATGCCGCCATCCCGCGGGTTGAAACTCATTCATGAAAACGCCCCAGGGCAAACGCATTGGAAATGCGTTTGCCTATTTACGATTTACGAATTACGAATTACGATTTGGATTTTAGCGCGCTACGAGCGGGGATGCGGAGCGGAAGCGCAGCGGAATTTATGAAACGAGGGAATGTGTGGTGAGAAAGGTTTGTTTTTACGTCTTGACGCTTCGGCACCACATTGACTCAGCGCCGCCCCATCGGCGCTGAGCCCTTCGGGCAAAAGCTGCGCTTTTGTCCAATCCCACTCCGAGCCCTCGGGGGCTTTGCCTTCTTTCCGGTTTGCTTCCTTCATCCGGAGGAAACGCATGAGGAAATGCGTTTGCTATTTACGATGGACGATTTACGATTTACGATGGACGATGGACGATGGACGATGGACGATGGACGATGGACGATGGACGATGGACGATGGACGATGGACGATGGACGATGTGAAAAATTCCGCGCCGTCGGCTCAATCTAGCGAAGCTAGAGCGCAGCGGAATTTTTAACGATGTGGGGGTGGGTGTTGGCTAGAAAGCGGTTGGAGATTTGTCTCCTCAGAGATTGACGGCCGTGTTTGTGAGCCAAACGTAGAGGTCGGAGGCAGAGTCGTACATTTGTTGAGCTGCCTGGAGGAAATTCTCCATGTAACCGGAGGGAGAGAGGACACCGAAGGCGTAGAGAACGACGAGGAGGATCCCGATGTTCATGATCATGATGAGGAGCAGCGAGAAAAGCACGCCATTTTCAAGCATATCGGGTTGCTCACGCGGGATGACCCAGGCCGTCCAGTAGAGGTGAAAACTCCACCAGAAGCCGAATCCTGCGTAAAACCACGCTTCCCATTCTTCAAAAGGATACACGAACTTGACGAGCCACAGAACCATCAGCCACACGCACATCCAGAGAGGTATAAAGTACGGAGAGAGAGCAATGAATAAATTGTCCGCATCCGTTTCCACGTAGCCGCCGTTGAGGTCAATCTTGAACGCCTGGACCTTCCCGAGACAGAGCTTGGCAGCCAAGGCGTGGGTGAGTTCGTGCCCCAAGACGTAAACGTACACCAGGACCGGCATGGCGATGCGCGAGATGACCAAAGAACAAAACGCGCCCGCCCCGAGCAGGGTGTACCATACCGGGACGCTCATCCAAAATGACTTCAGACCCACAGTGCTGCTCGCTCCATAAAGATGCAGCAGGAGGGCGTACACCATCAGAACGGAGAGAGGCAGCAACACCAGCCAAGCCAAGGCAAGCCGCAGGTAGCGCGTGGCTCCGGCGAGCGGGACAACATCCGTTTCCGAAGAATCGAGGTTGCGCAGAGCTGCATCGCCGACGGGCATGGTTTGTAAATATTCCGCGCGCAAGCGTAGTTTCTTCCAGACCGTGAGGGGGTGTGGAGGCAAGTGTTCCGTCTCTTCGGGGCGGGTCAGAGGGACGCGCCAATCTCCGTGTTCAGGAGATTTTTTAGGAGAGCGCTTGTAAAGGGGCATCATAGGGCGTGCTCTGCGGGACGGATATCTTGAATGGAGACGGAAAGACTGGTTCGCCCGCGCCAGACATTGCGGTCGATGGTGAAAGCTATGTCCCACGGCGGGTCGGGCAATTGTCGGTCGGCGGCGTGGAAATACATGGCATCTATCTCGCGAATTCCTTGGCGCAGGGGAAGACGCAGGTGATTGTTAGCCAAGCGAATCGGAGCAGAACTGAGCATCACACCGCGGCTCATGAGCACCGGCTGCGGGTTGGCATTGCCGAAAGGTTCCAGCAGGGCATACGAATCCAGCATCTCGACGTTGAGCTCATCAAAGTTGACTTCCGCATCGATGGTGAGTACTGGGCGAAACATTTCCGGGGAGGAGTGTTCCCTCGCGTAGTCGTTCAATGTTTGGCGAAAATCGTTGAGCCTATCCGCACGGATTTCCAGACCGGCGGCCATATCATGTCCTCCTCCCGCGACGATGGTGTGGCGGCAGGCGTGCAGGGCCTCCACGAGAGAGATGCCCGGAATCGAGCGACCGGAGCCTTTCCCTGTGCCGTTTTCATCAAAGGATATGATAAAACAGGGCTTGTGGAAGCGACGCATGAGCGTGGAGGCCACGATCCCCACGACACCCGGGTGCCAGTTGCGGGAGCCTAACACAATCACGTGATCCTTTCGGGCGTCATCGTGGTTTTCATGGAGCATCTGCAGAGCCTCCTCGCGTATCTTTTCTTCCTCACTCTGGCGCAAGCGGTTATAGCCTTCCAGATTTTGGGCGAGGAGGAAGGCGCGCTGTTCATCATCGGTGGTCAACAACTCCAGAGCGTCTCTGGGGGAATCGATACGTCCGGCGGCGTTGATGCGGGGACCTATACGGAAAGCTACGTGAGAGGAAGTGACAGGCAGCTGCATTCCGGTCACCTCCACCAAGGCACGCAGCCCCAAATTCCCCTTTCCTTGGCTCAACAAACGCAGCCCGACATGAGTGAGCAACCTATTTTCATCCACCAAGGGTACGATATCTGCCACAATGGCAACAGCTACGACGTCTAATTTTTCCTTGAGATTAAAGTCCGGCAGTTTGCGTCTCTTGAGCAAGGCGTGAGCCAGTTTGAAGACGACTCCTGCACTGCACAGGTAGGTAAAACGGCTCTGTTTTTCCAGCTTTGCGTTCACGACGGCGCAGGCGTTGGGACGTCCTTGGGCACCCGGCTCGTGATGGTCCAAGATGATGACATCCAGTCCCATGGAGCGCAATCGATCCACCTCCTGCACGGAAGTAGTTCCACAATCTACGGTGATAAGCAGCTTGGGGGGTCGTTTGCACGATTCCAACGCGTGGGTGATGCCGAGCTCGCTCAGACCGTATCCTTCCTCCGTGCGCGCCGGGATGAAGTTGGAATGTTCTACTCCGAAGGCGCTGAGAACCTGGTGCAGCAGGGTAACGGCACTCACCCCATCCACGTCGTAATCCCCGTACACACATACATACTCTCCATCATCGACGGCACGCAGAATGCGCTCCACGGCCGCATCCATCTCATGCATCTCAAACGGGTCACTCAGCTTCGCTAACCGCGGACGCAAGAACTGCTCCGCCGCCTCCTTGTCAGCGATACCCCGATGGGCCATCAGTCTGCGTACCAATGGCGGCAATTCCCGGTTGAGCTCTTCACCGAAATCCTCATTTTCGTTCATCGGGTCCTCCACCCAATGGAACCTTGTACTCATGTCTCTAATCTACCATGACAGAGAGGAATCGTCAAGAATTGTCATGGACAACGCGGGGCAAACGCATTTTCAATGCGTTTGCCTATTTACGATGGACGATTTACAAAGCCCACGAGGGCTCGGAGTGGGATTGGACAAAATGCGTGAGCATTTTGCCCGCAGGGCGTTGAGGTAGTGTGGTACCGAAGCGTCAATTTACGATTTGGGGAGTTCGCGCGCATTGCGCGGGATATGCGGAGCGAATACGGAGGGGATGGGGAAATCATGGGGCGTTGTGGTGAGGGAAGCTCCAATCGTCCCTGTCTCGTTTCACCCCCGTCCCAAGAAAAACGCGCTTCCAACAGGCGGTCATCGGTGGGTGATGCAAAATAACTCATTGGTTATGTACGATGGACGATGTACGATGTACGATGGGAATTTTAGCGCGCTACGCGCGTTTTTGCGGAGCGAAAGTAAAACGAAGTTTTCGAGAATGAGGGCGATGGCGCCTATGTATGATGCACGATTTACGATATACGATTGCGGAATTCGGCGCGTTGCGCGCGGACATGGCGAAGTTTGAGCTTCTCGCTGACTTACTTTCTTCATCCAGAGGAAACTCATGGGGAATGGGTTGAATGAGCTCAGAGAAGATTTTATTGGGACACGTGTGGTCTCGTTTCTCTTGGGACGGATGATTACTTGCCAAGCGCGAGCTGATGTGGTAGAGTATGGGCAGGAGCGAACTCATGTCATCCACAACGACAGCATTTTTGGGAGCCAGCACTTTGCTAGGGAAGTACTGGACGGCTCGGCGGCAGTTTGACTACCTCATCGACAAAGAGGATTTTCATCGCACCTTCGGGAAGAGCTTCCGCATGCTGGTCTGCTTGGATCCGGCGTTGGCGGATGGACCCGCCCGCGTGCGCAAGGATGAACAGATGGACGAGAGAGAGACGCAGCGTTTGCTCAAGCATCTCGCTGATATCAAACCGGAGTTCACCGTCTTTGTCACCACGTGCGATATGTTACCGGAGGACGCGGATGAGAATGTGCCGCCTCTTGAGAGCAGTGAGGATCCTTATGTGCAGAGACGTATCGACCTGCACCGCGAGGTGAATCGACAGTACGGCAGGGTTCTCAATGTCCACCTTCCGGAGATCGTCTCTCATGAGAGTCCCGGCTTCAATGAGTTGATGGACACCTTGGTGAACCCACCGAAGAGAGGAAAACTTCCCTTTCCTCCCATGGAGAATCACCAGTTGTATTTTTCCCGCCGCATTCTTGGCGATGTGGAGCGTTGTATCCCGTTGGGTATTTCCTCCATCATTCCGGCTATGCCTCCTCTCACCACACAGGAAATAGTTGAGGCTCTCGCCCCCTCATTGCTGGATCGGCTGCCCGCGTACTCTCCGGAGCAGCCTCGCGGTTCTCGCCGTACCTCTATCCACTCCTTCCAATGGCTTGATCCCAAGGACGGCTATCTCGTCACCAAAGAGGACCAATTGGAACTCCTCCGTTTCTTTTTCCAGTCGCTCATCAAATAGGCTTGTCAGGCGCCCCCGGAAATGATACGATTTTTCCCATGAAGAAGCTGATAGGCACAACCCTGATGGGAATCGTTATGATGGGCTTGGTCGCTCCCTGTCTCTACGCCGAGCCGGAGGAGGATTCGGGCGCGAAGACGGAACAATCGGAAACCAAGTCCTTGGTCGGAGAAGCTCTAGGGAAGCTCAAGACTTTTAACGCGAAGCCGAAAAAAGGAGCTCAATTTTACATTTACCTGCAGTCTGCCAGTTGGTGCGGTCCTTGCCGTGCGGAGATGCCCAATATAGCCAAAGAATACAAGAAAATTAAGAAGGCAGGCGGTGAGATTATCTTGCTCGGGTGCGACAAGACGGAAGCTGATGCCAAAAATTACCTCAAAGATTTCCGTGCCAAGTTCCCCGGCATCATGAGAGAAAAAGGGTCTAAACTCCCTGGCTACGTCGATGCTCCCGGCATCCCCCACGCCACCTTTGTAAGACCGGATGGCTCCGTCATTAAGTCCGGACACGGCTCCATCATCATGGATTGGAAGGAGATCATTGCAGAGATATAATTTCTCCCCGACCCCGGGGCAAACGCATTGGGAAATGCGTTTGCCTATTTACGATTACGATTTGGAAAATTCGCGCGCTTCGCGCGGAGAGGCGCAGCGGAATTTTTAAGCAACGCGGGATATTAGTTAGAAAGGTTTGTTGGTATACTATGCCATCTTACTGACTTTGCCTAAATCGTTTATGGGAGGCATGGGGAGCTTGAATGAGTCCGGAAAATATTTTATGGGATACGTGTGACTTGTGACCGTATCTCGCTATTCTTATGATTTGTCTGTGATTAGGATACAAATGTTTCAGTACAGTATTTTTGTCCGGGCGAACATTTGCTTACCCTGTTTTTCCTTTTTCGTGTACTCATTTTTGTCCGAATGCGTATGAACGAGAGCTCGCAAAAGACTTGCTTTTAGGTAGGGAATGGCGTATAGTCACGCGCATGACGGCAGACCGCAAGAAACCGTATCCGTTTGATGAATTTGAGCCTGCCTGGCAGAAACGCTGGGACGAGGAGAAAACCTTTCATGTGGGCAATCCGGGGGAGCCGGGTTTTGATGCTACAAGACCGAAGCGTTACATTTTGGATATGTTTCCCTACCCGAGTGGGGCGGGATTGCACGTGGGGCACCCGGAGGGCTACACAGCTACTGACATCGTGAGCCGCTATTCACGGCGGGTGGGGTACAATGTTCTGCATCCGATGGGATGGGATTCCTTTGGGTTGCCTGCCGAGCAGTACGCCATCAAGACGGGACAGCATCCCGCCGTGACCACGGCTGCCAACATCGACACCTTCCGTCGTCAGCTCAAGATGCTCGGCTTCTCCTACGACTGGGAGCGCGAGATCGCCACGACTGATCCTCATTACGTGTGTTGGACCCAATGGATCTTCCTGCGTCTCTACAACTCCTATTACAACACCGAACTCAAAAAAGCGCGACCTGTCAGTGAACTCGTCGAGAAAGGGTGGACGCGCGAACAGATCGACTCCGTCCGTCTTGCATACGTTGCCGAGGGATTGGTCAATTGGTCGCCGGACATGGGGACAGTGTTGGCGAATGAAGAGGCGGAGGAATGGAGGAGCAAGGGATTTACCATCGAGCGACGCAAGTTGCGTCAGTGGATGCTGCGGATCACGGCTTACGCCGAGCGACTCATTGATGAGCTGGAGCCTCTGGATTGGCCGGAGAGCATCAAGCTGCTGCAGCGCAACTGGATCGGTCGCTCCACCGGCGCTGAGGTGCGCTTTACCTGCGGTTCGCACGTCATCACCGTTTACACCACCCGCCCGGACACCCTCTTTGGAGCTACCTACATGGTACTTTCTCCGGAGCATGAACTCGTGGATGCCATCACGACGCCGGAGCAGAAGGAGGCCGTGGATGCCTACAAGAAGGTGTGCGCCGAGAAGAGTGACCTTGAACGCACCGATCTCTCCAAGGAAAAGACCGGGGTCTTTACCGGAGCCTATGCCGTGAACCCCGTGAACGGCGAGCAAATCCCCATCTGGATTGCGGATTATGTGCTCACCGGCTATGGCACGGGCGCCATCATGGCGGTGCCGGCGCACGATGAACGCGATTTTGAGTTTGCCACCAAGTTTGGATTGCCCATCATCCAGGTTGTGCAGCCGGATGATCCTGCCACCCCTTGGCAGGACTTCTGCGGCTATGAGGGCGTCATGGTCAATTCCCAGCACCTTAACGGACTCACCGTCACGCAGGCCAAAGCTGCCATGATCGAGTGGTTGGAAAAGGAGGGACACGGTTGCGGCAAGGTGAACTACAAGCTGCGTGATTGGCTCTTCAGCCGGCAGCGTTATTGGGGTGAGCCTTTCCCCATTCTGTGGGACAAGGAGACCGGGCTGCACGAAGCACTGCCGGAGAGCGAGCTGCCGCTTTTGCAGCCTGAGATGGAAGACTTTAAGCCCAGCGGTGACCCCCGAGGTCCGCTGGTGAAGGCGCAGAATTGGATCCACTATTCTGAGCGCTACACACGTGAGACCAACACGATGCCGCAGTGGGCGGGCTCCTGTTGGTATTACCTGCGCTACCTCGATCCGCACAATGACGAAGCGTTCGTTTCTCCGGAGGTGGAGAAGTACTGGATGGGCTCCTCCGGGAACCCGGGTGGGGTTGACCTCTACGTAGGCGGTACAGAACACGCCGTGCTCCACCTGCTTTATGCGCGTTTCTGGCACAAGGTTCTTTTCGATTACGGTCTCGTCTCCACCAATGAACCCTTCAACAAACTGGTCAATCAAGGACTCATCCTCGGCGAGGACGGGCAGAAGATGAGCAAGAGCCGTGGCAACGTCGTGAATCCGGACGACATTGTACGCGAGTACGGAGCGGATGCCATCCGCCTCTACGAGATGTTCATGGGACCGCTCAAGGAAGTGAAACCATGGGCCACGAAGGGAGTAGAGGGCATCAGTCGGTTCCTCGCGCGCGTCTGGCGTATCGGCATGGTGGAGAATCAGGAAGGCGCTTGGGAAGTGTCTGCTAAACTCACGGAGCAGGATCTGGGCGCCACGCCCGCTCGCAAGGAACTGCACCGCTCCATCAAAAAGGTCACCGAAGATATTGAGACCATGAGTTTCAACACGGCCATTTCCAAGATGATGGAGTGCACGAACGCCATGACGAGCGCCGAAAGCGTGTGCGTGTCGGATTACGTGGGGTTGCTGCACATCCTCAACCCCTTTGCTCCGCACATCACGGAGGAACTTTACAGTCGCCTCTGTGTTTCATTCCCGGCGCTTCCGACCGCCCAGTTGGCTCTCCAGCCCTGGCCAAGCTACAGCGAGGAACTGCTTGTCGAGAACACGCGCGAAATAGTCGTACAAGTAAACGGCAAGCTGCGCGACAAGCTCCAAATGGCGGCAGATGCCTCCAAGGAAGAATTGGGGCAGGCCGCCCTCGCCAGTGCGCGCATCAAGGAATTTACGGATGGAAAAACCGTACGGAAAGTGATTGTGGTTCCGGGACGTCTCGTCAACATCGTTGCTTCCTAACATACTATGAGTGAGTTCTATTCAGCCACCTTTAAATCTCCGCTGGGGGAAATCTACCTCGTGAGCGATGAGGAGGCACTGCGCGGAGCTTGGATTGAGGGACAGGCTAATTACAAGGAGGGACTCATCTTCCCGCCGCACAAACGTCGCATCGTTCCCCCGCTGGAACAGGCTCGCGAGTGGCTGCGGTGCTATTTCGCCAAAATAGACGGGGCTGAACGACCGAAATTGCGCCCCCTCTGTACGCCGGCTCGACGCAACATCTTGGAGCAGGTGTGTCGTATCCCGTACGGCTCGACTGCCAGCTACGGCGATATCTGCAAGCAGCTCCACGCCCGAGGAATCATGGCTTCGCCGCGTTCGGTGGGCAACGCGGTAGCCCACAATCCCATGATCATCTTCATTCCCTGCCACCGCGTGCTTGGCACCAATGGCTCGCTGACCGGTTACGCCGGTGGACTCGAACGCAAACGGTTTCTCCTGAGCCTCGAAGGGTCTTTTCTTCCCTTTGACGTGGCAAATGCCCGGAGCCGCTCCAAGAAGTGAAGGGGGCAGGGAGTTGCGCACATCCGTAAGGAACTTCCCTTCACACAAGCCTTTCCTTAACACGGCACATTGAGCCGAGGCGTGAGCACGCAACGATTGTACACCCCGGGGGCTACATGCGTGCGTGGCCAGACGATGCAATCCGTGAGGGTGCAGCCGTCCGGGATGACGGCATCCTTGCCGACCACGCAATCCTCGCTGAGATCGGCGGCAGGGGACAAGATAGCGGTCGGGTGGATGCGATCCCGGGAGTTCATGGAGAGCACCGCGTCCAGATAGTCCTTCGGGGTTCCCATCTCGTGCCAAGTCGGCCAATCGGCGACAACTCCTCCCATTTTTCCTTGCTTGATGAGTTCCAACCAGATAGGGATAATAGAAAAAGGAGTTTCCGGAGAAAGATCGGGAAAGAGGCTGGCGAGTTCCGGCTGCATGACGTAGGTGCCGGCAAATTGGTAGGAACCGGGATCGACACCGAGGGCGTGGCGCATATCAGTGACACGACCGGAGGAGGGCTCAAAGCCGACATTGCGTTTGCCGTCAACGCTGCGCAAAGCTAGGGTGACCATGTTGCCTTGGCGTCGATGCTCGTGGAGGAGCTCCTGAATAGGGAAGTCCATGTAGATGTCGCCGTTGTGAACCAGGAGCGGTTCATCCGGGTGGACAAGAGGCATGATCTTGCGCAGACCGCCGCCGGAATCCAGAGGCTCTTCCTCGTGGCTGAGAGTTACCGGGACCCCGCGGTATTGCGGATCGGGGAAGGGAAAGGCGCGTTCCCACATGAGCTCCAGGTGGGAAGTGTTGACAATGAATTCCTGAACTCCGGCGCGGATAAAGTGATCCATCATGTGCTGGATCAACGGCTTTTGAAAAACGGGAAGGAGGGGCTTAGGTACGATGGAAGAGAGGGGAGCCAAGCGAGTACCGAGACCGGCGCCGAGAATGAAAGCCTGCATGATTCAGCGAAAGGGGTTAGGGTGCGGGAGTACTCGTGGCGTGTCGATGACGACGAACTCGTCGGATGATGAGTCCCACCATGAGGGCCAGTAACACCACCCCGAGGATAGCTACCACAGGGAGCAGGATAGCCAGGATGGAACCGAGCAGGGAGAGGATATTCTCGACCGTAGTGACGACCCAGTTGCCGAGTCCGCCGGTGCTCACGGTGCTGGTTGCGCGGAGAGCTGTGGTACCGGCTTGCACGGCGCCGGCCGCTCCTGCTCCGGCGATGATACCGATGCCCCACTGAGCGTAGTCCGGCATTTCCGGGAGAAGACCGGCGGTTATAATCGCACCTGCAGCGAGGGCAAGCGGTGCGCTCACCGTATCCAGAAGATGGTCCACGAACGGGATGTAATAAGCGAGAGCTTCGACAACTGTGGCTGCCAGGAGGCAGACAAATGCCGCATCGGAACCCACCCACGCCAGGGTGTCATTGACCGGCACGTTAAGGTACCGCACCGCTGCCGACACTGCGAGCAGAGGCACAAAAACGCGAAAGCCGCAAGCGGCTGACAACGAAATGCCTGTACACAAGGCGATGGCAAGAGTGATCCAATCCATAGTTGAAAAGAGAGGGAATTGCGTTGGGGAAATTATGGGGCAATGAGATGGTCGCAGAAACGAGCCATTTTGTCACAGGCTTGTTCCAAGAGATCGTAACTTGTCGCGTAGCAGCAGCGCAGGTAGCCCTCGCCGCAGGCTCCAAACGCCGTCCCCGGGACGGCAGCGACCTTTTCCTCCTTGAGCAGGCGGAGCGAGAACTCTCGGGAACTCAGGCCGAACCTCTTGACGCTGGGGAAGGTGTAGAAGGCGCCGCCGGGCAGGTGGCAGTCCATCCCCATGTCGTTGAAGCGACCGACGATATAGTCGCGGCGGACATGGTAGCTATCGCGCATCTCCTCCATCGCTTGGCGACCGTGCTGCAGGGCCTCGATGCCTGCCTCCTGGCTGGTGATGGAGGGGCAGATCATGGTGTAGGAATGGATCTTGACCATCATGTCGATGAGCTCACGCGGACCACAGGCATAGCCGAGGCGCATACCGGTCATGGCAAAGGCCTTGGAGAAGCCGTGCAGCAGCAGTGTGCGCTCCTTCATGCCGGGTAGCGAAGCAATGCTGGTGTGAGGTATCCCATCGTAGCGCAGCTCCGAGTAAATTTCGTCCGTGAGCACGAAGATGTCGTGCTTCTTACAGATCTCGGCAATTTTTTCCAGAGTCTCGCGCGGCGCGATGGACCCGGTCGGATTGGTCGGGAAATTCAGCATGAGCACCTTGGTCTTGGGAGTAATGGCTGCCTCCAATTTCTCCGGGGAGAGAGCGAAGAGGTCATCAATACTCGTCTCCACCGGACGTGCCACGGCGTAGGTGAGCGCCACCGTCGGCGCATAGCTCACGTAGCCCGGCTCGTGGTAGAGCACTTCGTCTCCCGGATTGAGCAAGCAGCGCAGCGCCAAGTCGATCGCCTGACTCACTCCGACCGTCGGCAGGATCTCGCAGAGCGGATCATACTCCACGTGGAAAAAATCCTGTACATAGACAGCGATGGCGCGCCGCAAACTCTCCAGTCCGTAGTTGCTCGTGTAGGTCGTGTGACCTTTTTCGAGGGAGAAGATGGCGGCTTCGCGGATGTTCCATGGGGTGACAAAGTCCGGCTCGCCGACGCCGAGGGAGATGATGCCTTTGCTGCCGATGACGAGATCGAAGAATTCGCGGATACCGGAGCGCGGGAGACCGGCGACTTGGCGGGAGAGAGAGTTGTTCCAATCCATCGTGGTAGAATGTTAGGGAGCTATGCTGATGCGTTCCGGACTCATGGGTTCCTCAAAGAGGAGACCGTGCATCTTGTAGGTTTTCAAGCGGAAGTGCGTGGAAGTGGAGAGCACGCCCTCCAGGCTGGAGAGCTTGTCGCTCACAAAACGTGCCACCTCCATCAGATCGCTTGCCTCCACCATCACCAGCAGGTCATATCCGCCGGACATCAGATAACAACTCTTCACCTCACTGAAACGTGCGATGCGCTGGGCGAGTCGATTGAAGCCGCCGCCGCGTTCCGGTGTGCAGCGCACCTCAATAAAGGCGGAGACACCTTCACGATCCTCATTCAGAATGGTGCGGTAACCGACAATTTTGCCGGCTTTTTCCAGCTCGGCGCGGGCAGAACTCACCTCCTTTTCCGTGGCTCCCAGCAACTCGGCTATCTGCCGGTCGCTGAGCCGCGCATCCCTCTCCAGTATGCTGAGTAATGCTTCCTGTGTCATCGTGCGCTCACTATACCACACGCCCTAGGGGATTGCAAAACGAAATTCACGCCTGCGGAGGAGGGAGGCGTCTGATGTCAGGACAGGTTTTCCGGACTCACCGCGTCACGCATTCCTCAAAGAACCCGCCCCCCAGGAGCCGCGTTCCTCCCGGAGACTCCCTATCATAGAAGGCGCATACCTGACCCGGAGAGAGAGCACGGACAGGGGAGTCAAACGTGAGCTGCACGCGATTGGGTGAGAGGTATTGGCAGTTGGCGGGTACGGCGGGGGTGCGGTAGCGGGGTTGCACGAGTACGCGTTCCGGCAGGGGAGCGCGCGTGTTGGAGATGCTTCCGACCGTGGAGCCGGTGGAGTATAGACCGGGTGTGTCCGGCGACTCGTAACCGACGATGAGTCGGTTGTGCGCGAGATCCTTGCCGACGACGACGTACGCGATGCCTTCGATGGGGGAGGCGACATGGTGCCCCTTGCGTTGTCCGATGGTGAAAAGGTGCAGACCCGGATGGCGACCCAGCACCTTACCATGCACATCCACGATGTCGCCCGGTGAATCCGGGATGTAGTGACGCAGGAAATCGCTCATCTTTACCTTGCCGATGAAGCAGATGCCTTGGGAATCCTTCTTTGCCGCGTTCGGTAGGTCGTACTCCCGTGCCAGCTCGCGCACTTGGGGTTTGGTGAGGTTTCCTATGGGGAAGAGAGCTCGGGATATCTGATCCCCGCGCATGAGCGCCAAAAAATAGGATTGGTCCTTGTTCGGATCTGCCCCGCGCAGGATGTAACTCTCGCCGTTCGCTGCGTCCTCCCGCTGCGCGTAGTGACCGGTGGCGACACCTTCAAAACCCTGCTCGAGCGCATAATGGAGAAGGACACCGAACTTCATTTCCCGGTTGCAGAGTACATCCGGATTCGGTGTGGCGCCGGCGCGGTAGCCTTCCAGCAGGTAGTCCACGATGCGCTTGCGGTATTGCTCCACGAGATCCACCACACGCAGTTCGATACCCAGTTTGGCACAGACGGCGCGAGAGTCGCGGATATCTTGTTCCCACGGGCACTCGCCTGGGATTCCTTCCTCATTCGTCCAATTCTTCATGTAGGCCGCCACAACCTCGTGTCCCTGCTGCACGAGCAGCGCCGCTGCCACAGCGCTGTCCACCCCTCCGCTCATCGCTACTAAGATTCGTGCCATGGTACGTTCTCAGGAAGAGTGTTCGATTTGTTGAAGCAGTTTGCGCGCCGCCGCTGTCCGATCCGTCTGTTGCAGGAGCCACGAGACAACGACCACTCGTCGCGCCCCGGCTGCCAGCACTTCGGGCAGGGTCGTTTCATTCACTCCTCCGATGCAAAACACGGGCATCTCTCCCGCGATTTCCTGCGCCGGAGCTATTCCCGTCGTCCCGACGGCTGGTCTCCCCGGCTTGGTCGCCGTAGGGAAGAGGGGTCCGTAGCCTATGTAATCCGCCCCTTCCTCTCTGGCTCGTTTTACTTGTTCCAAACTATGCGTTGATCGACCGATGAGCATTTTGTCTCTTACCATGCGTCGCACTTCCGCCAACTCACCGGCGTCCTGCCCCACGTGTACGGCATCTGCCCCAATCTCGGCGGCGAGCTCGGGGTAGTCGTTCAGCACGAAGAGGGAGCCGCGTGCCCGGCACTCCGCCTGCAACGCTCTCCCCAGCTCTTCCACCTGTGGGAGCGCCACCCCCTTTGCTCGTAGCTGTAGAATGCGCACGCCACCGTCCATCAATTCGCGTGCGCACAGCAGCGCCTCACTTGCAGCCACATACCCCAAGTCCACGATGCCATACAAACGACTCGTTGCCAGCACTTCCTTCATTTCTTCACTCTACCACGCTGTCCCTCGGTTGGCAAGTGTTACCACGATTCTATTTCACATCCGTCCCAATAACATCTTCTCTGTTCTCTCCCAATCCATCCCCCATGCATTTCCTCTGGAATGAAGGAGGTAAGTCAGCAAAGCCCAAACTTCGCCATGTCCGTGCGCAATGCGCCGAATTCTACAATCGTAAATCGTATATCATAAATAGGCAAGACGGTCGACGACCCCGTTAGGGCGCACGCGAAGCGAGCGGTAAGACCGATTGGACAAAAGCATAGCTTTTGCCCGAAGGGCGAAGCGCCGATGGGGCGGCGCTGAGTCAATGTGGTGTCGACGAGTCACCGCTAGGCGCTCACCGCCCTCATTCTCGAAAACTCCGTTTTACTTTCGCTCCGCAAAAACGCGCGTAGCGCGCTAAAATCCACATCGTACATCGTACATAGTCCATCGTACATAATCAATGAGTTATGTTGCATCGCTTACCGATGAGCGCCTGTTGGCAGCGCGTTTTCTTGGGACGTGCGTGGGCGGAATGGGGCGTATGAAGAAATTCGGCTTGACTGATCAGTCATGATTATGGCAGAATGCGCATGCCGCCGGAGCCCCCGGAAGTGCGGCCGAAAAACCCCGCCAGGACCGAGAGGTAGCAACGGTATTCGGACCTCATTTGTCGGGTCAGCTTCGGCGGTTTTTGTTTATGGATGTTGTCGTATTAGCAGGTGGTAAGCCCTCGCTCCCTTATGCCCGGGATGGAGCAGAGCTGTACATTCGCCGGCTTCATCCGTACGGTGGGGTACAGGTGCAGTATGTCAAAGACAGCGGTGGGGCGGAGAGAGTAGGCGAGAGACTCCTGAGCGCCAGTGAGGGTTGCCTGCGCGTTGCTTTGGATGAGAGGGGAGAAAATTGGTCCACCCGCGAGATGGAAGCGAAGTGGCGTGACTGGGAGCTTCACTCGGTCAAACGGGTGGCTTTCCTTATCGGTGCGGCGGATGGACACAGCGAACGGTTGCGGGAGGCTTGCGACTTTGTCATTTCTTTGGGGCGGCATACCATGCAGCACGAGCTAGCCCTCGTGGTGCTGCTGGAACAGATTTATCGTATCCGTACCCTGTTGGCGGGAACGCCTTACCACCGTGACTAAATCACCTCAGGAGTAATTCCCGCAGCTCGCGCACGGAATGTACCAGAGGCTGTCCGGTAGCCTCAAGAGTCTCAATCACCGCGTAGCCCCAGCTCACCAGCACGAGTTTGCAGTCGGCGTTTTGAGCCGTGTTCGCGTCGTACAGGGAATCACCGACAAGGGTCACATCCTGCGCCGGAACCTTCCATCTCGCGGCTATGTGCAGCAGAGAGTCCGGTGCCGGTTTGCGCGGAAAGGCACCGGAAAAGCCCATGACAGGATTCCACGGGACACCGGGAAAAAGCTCTTGCACCATGGGAAGCGTGACATCATGCGGTTTGTTGGAAAGAACGGCAAGGTGTGCTTGGTTGTCTGCCAGTTCCCGCAGGAGGTCTGCCATGCCGGGATAGGGTTGGGAGGCTCTTCCGCACCAACAATGCGGGTATTCGCGTCGGAAGAGTTCGTGTACTTCGTCCAGCAAGTCAGCCGGGGCAGAATCCGCGTCCGGGAACCCTATCGCCTGGGCGCAAAGATTACGCGCTCCACGACCGATCATGCCGCGTACAGCGGTCTCACTCAGAGCTGCGCGGTGGAGACAAGCCAAGGCGCGGTTCACTCCTGCCGCTATGCCCGGCAAGGTGTTTGCCAAGGTTCCGTCGAGGTCAAAGACGATATACCGGCGCATCAGTGCAGGAAGCCGCGCTCAGATTCTTTGAGGAAGCGGATGAGGTTGTTGACCATGGTATTTTTACCGTATTGCTCATCAGCCAGGATAGATTCCATGCCTTCGTGGATATTGCACCCTTTGTGGAGAAAAAGTTTACGGTATGCGAATTTAATCGCCTGCACATCTTCATCTGACACACCGCGGCGCTGCAGACCGATACTGTTTACGGCACGAACCACGGCGGGGAACCCTTCGGCGATCATGTAGGGAGGCACATCTTGGGCGACTCTTGCACAGCCGCCGATCATGGCGTGCTCTCCTACGCGCACGAACTGATGCAGAGCTGCAAACCCGCCTAAGATGGCCCAGTCTTCGATGTGGCAGTGACCCGCGACTCCCGCGAAGCCGGAGAAGATGCAGTGGTTGCCCACCCGGCATTCATGTCCGCAGTGCGAATTGATGAGGAAGAGATTGTGGGAGCCGATGACGGTCTTGGTTTCCGGGGACGTGGAGCGGTTGATGTTGCAGTTCTCGCGGAACACATTGTCATCTCCTACTTCCAGATACGTCGGTTCTCCCTTATACTTCAAATCCTGAGACTTAAGTCCTATCACAGCAAAAGGGAAAAACTCATTCCGTTCACCGAAGACGGAAGGACCTCCGAGTACAACGTGGTTGTGAAGCACGCAGCCCTTACCGAGCCTTACATGCCCCTCCACTACGCAATACGGTCCGATCTTCACGTCCTCGGCAATTTCTGCCGTGGGATCCACAATAGCAGTTGGATGTATCTCCGCCATGTGGTCATTCTAACTCTTTCACCCCCGAGCATCAAGAAAAAATTACCTCCCCCTGGGCAAACGCATTAGGAAATGCGTTTGCCTATTTACGAATTACGAATTACGATTTACGATTTGAATTTTAGCGCGCTACGCGCGGGGACGCGGAGCGGAAGCGCAGCGGAATTTTTGAAACGAGGGAATGTGTGGTGAGAAAGGTTTGTTTTTACGTCTTGACGCTTCGGTACCGCACTACCTCAGCGCCCTTCGGGCAAAAGCTGCGCTTTTGTCCAATCCCACTCCGAGCCCTCGGGGACTTTGCCGTCTTTCCGGTTAGCTTCCTTCATCCGGAGGAAACGCATGGGGAATGGATGGATTGAGCCCGGAGAAAAATATCACGATTTAGTCTTGCAATCCCAATCGAGCATGGTAGAATGCACCCCATCAGGCACGGGTAGCTCAGTGGTAGAGCGGCTGTTTTACACGCAGTTGGTCAGGGGTTCGAGTCCCTTCCCGTGTACTACCAGATTTGAGTCCCCGATCATGGGGGGAAAAGGAACATTGGAGGGGAAAGGGAGCGTATGGGGTCGGACCGCAACGGCAGTGGTCGGCAAGGAAATGAAATTCCGAAAGGAGAAGAAGGAGGGAAGGCAACCCATGGGAGGGGGACCATGTGATTTTTGAAAGCTGAGGGAGAATGAGGGCACATTGATGCTGGAATGCAAAGAGATAGGAAATTTGCAGGCGGGAGAATTTTGGGCTTGTCAAGCGGAATCAAATGTGATATCCTGCGGGCGCGCGAGCGCGCGAACCTCAAATATCCCGTATGAGTGACACAGAGATACCCAATGTACTGGCGGGGAGATATGCTTCCCCTGCGATGAAAGCGATTTGGAGTGCTCGAGGAAGAATCGTGTTGGAGAGGGAGTTGTGGATAGCGGTGATGAAAGCTCAGAGAGATTTAGGACTGGACATCCCGCAAGAAGCCATTGACTCCTACGAGAGAGTCAAGGAGCAGGTGGATACCAAATCCATCGATGCAAGGGAAAGGGTCACTCGACACGATGTCAAGGCTCGCATCGAAGAATTTTGTGCGTTGGCAGGCTACGAACACATCCACAAAGGGATGACCAGCCGAGACCTCACGGAAAACGTCGAGCAACTACAAGTTTGGCGTTCCATGCAAATCATTCATGATAAATCTATAGCTGCACTGAGTCGCATGGCTAAGCGAGCGGAGGAATGGAAAGAGGTCGTTATGGCGGCTCGTACGCACAACGTCGCCGCACAGGCCAGCACGGTGGGCAAACGCATCGCCATGTTTGGCGAGGAATTGCTGCATTGGGTGGGCGCTTGGCAGAGCATCATGCAACGCTACCGGGTACGCGGCATCAAAGGAGCCGTGGGCACGCAGCTGGATCAGCTTTCTCTCTTTGCCAAGGATGGTTCCAAAGTGCGGCAACTGGAGGAACGTATTTGTTCCCACCTCGGGATCCCGATGAAATGGGTCAATGTGGGGCAGGTGTATCCGCGTTCGTTGGATTTTGAGGTTATTTCCGGTTTGGTGGGTCTCGCGAGCGGACCGAGTAGTTTTTGCAAAACGTGGAGGCTTATGGTGGGACATGAACTTTGTACTGAAGGATTTTCGAAGGGTCAGACCGGCTCCAGCGCTATGCCTCACAAAATGAATCCGCGGTCTTGTGAGAGAATCAACGGATTCCATTCCATTATCAAGGGACATCTCACCATGATTGCTTCCATCAGTGGCGATCAATGGAACGAGGGTGATGTTTCCTGTTCGGTGGTGCGACGCTGCGTATTGCCGGATGCCTTTATGGCGGCGGATGGGCTTTTTGAGACTTTTTTGACCGTATTGAACCAGATGCAACTGCATGAGACTGTGGTGCGCACGGAGTTGGAGCGCTATTTGCCGTTTTTGATGACCACAACGATTCTCATGGCAGCCGTGAAGAAAGGAGTGGGGCGAGAAGAGGCGCACGAAGTGATCAAAGAGCATGCCGTGGCAGTATCCAACGACCTTCGTGCGGGACGCATAACGCGGAACGACCTGATGGAGAGATTGGGTCGGGATGCACGGCTGCATTTATCTGACGCTGAGATACAGACAATTTATCAAGAAAATGCGGGGGAGACCGGTATGGCCACGGCTCAGGTGGAAACTTTCTGTTCCATGGTAAAAGATATCATCTCTCACTATCCAGAAGCTGCCGCTTACTCCCCCGGTTCCATCCTTTAAGCTAAACTAATTACTGTAGAGTCATGAGTCCACGAAGAAAAAAAGTCCTGTTCACGAATCGAACATACAGCTTGACGGCGCGTAGCTTCCGTCAGGGAGACACATCCATCGAGGTGCTTTCCCCGCAGCGCATTGAAATCATCCGGGGAGGTCAGCGAGATTCATTATATATTCCGCCTGTTCCGGAGGGTTGCATCGGCTACCACAGCGACCAGGCTCCATTACTCACTGCTATGTATGCCCTTGCGATGCACGAGGTTCATCGCAACCTCACACCGGAGGGAGTTCTCAAGGCCGGCGCGGCATGGAGCGGAGTATGGACCCGGGACATCGCCTATGCCGCCGTGCTAGGCGCTGACCTTGCGGCTCCCGAGGCTTGTCGTGAGAGCCTGCGCTGTCGGGTGCGTGACGGCGTCATCATCCAGGACACGGGAACCGGCGGCGGTTGGCCCATCTCGACGGATCGTGTTTCTTGGGCTCTGGGCGCCTGGTGCAGCTATCTTTCCGCCGGTGGGGAGGATTGGCTTCGATTCTGTATTGACACCCTGATCAAAACTTTCGCACAGGATGATAAGGTGTTACGTCCGAATCCCCTTTTCCCCGGTGAAACAACCTTTTTGGATTGGCGGGAGCAGAGCTATCCGGAAGGTATGACTCCGGCCCAGATTGGTGCTTCTTATGCCTTCGGAACAAATGTGTTGCATTGCATGAGCCGCCGCCTTCTGGGTCGTATGCTTCAGGAAGCCGGTCGCCCCGAGGAAGCCCAGGTTTACATGGACCAGGCCAACCAACTGTCCGATGCCATCAACGCTACTTTCTGGAACTCGGGGACGGACAGCTACTTCATGCTCAAGCTGTCGGACGGCTGTATGGACATGCGGACGGATGCACTTGCGACTGCTCTGGCTGTGCTCAGCGGCGTGGCCGGCGAGCATGCGCAAAAGGCTCTTCGGGCTCTCCCCCGCAGTGTTTTTGGTACTCCGGTGTTCTCGCCGTACAAAAAGAATTTAGCGGATGCCTACCACAACCGCGCCATCTGGCCTTTTGTTGAGGCTTTTGTCCTACTGGCTCATGCGGATGTGCAGGACATGGCAGGAGTTGAATTTGGCATGGCGAGCATGTTGAGGGCTGCCTTGGTGAACGGCACCAACAAAGAAAATCTGCATGCGGAGAACGGAGAGGCGGACGCTACTTTGCAGAATTCTGACAGTCAACTTTGGAGCGCGGCGGGTATGCTGGGGCTCTTCTATCACGCCTTGCTGGGAATCCAATATGAGCATGACTCCCTCGTATTCAATCCCTGCGTTCCCCGCAGTCTGGTCGGCAGTCACTGGTTCACCGGTATTCGCATCCGCAACATGGTGCTTGATGTGCACCTCAACGGCTACGGAACCAACGTGGCTTCCGTCATCATTAACGGCAAGGCCGGTTCTCCCGTGATTCCCCTCGACACGGAGGGACACATTCAAGTGGAACTCGAGCTGTTGCCCAACGATGACGAGGAGGAGGCAGATGAGTCACTCTTTATTAAGACAAAGGAGGATTTGCCCGCTCCGGAGTGGTCGGGCTTGTCACCCTCTCTTCTGCGTTGGGAGCCCGTGCCGGGCGCCAAGTCCTACAAAGTTTACTCCAACGGAACCCGCCTGCGCACCGTCAGAAAGACTTCATATCACCCCATTTATTCCAACCGCAGCTATGCCCGCTCCTACCGCGTTCAGGCGATCGGCGAGAGTCGGTGTTCCGAGCCAAGTGCACCACTTGAGTACATAGCTCCCGGGGCAAGAGTTCTCCTCTCCCCGACCAAGGTGGGCGAGCACGCGGAATACGATGTCCAGCAGGGTCAGGCTTGGCTTGACACGCGTCCGTGCACGCGCGTCCTCGTTTTCTCCGCTGCTACGTTGGGGACGGGTACCTACGGGGTGCGGGTGAGGTACAGCAACGCGACAGCTTCCCTGAGAGATGCCGATACATGCGCCCTGCGTGAGTTATGGGTGGATGAGCGTCCTGTGGCGATTATTCCCCTGCCGCATAACACGGAGCCGGATCGATGGGAAGACTACACGCTCACGGCGCTGGTAAAGTTGCACCTCAGCGAGGGAACTCATGAGTTTTCCCTGCGTTACACGCCGGACTGCGTGAATGGGAATGGAGACGTGAATCAATGTATGGTTCGGGAGCTCGAACTCATCAGACTGCGTTGAGCGGGTCTCGTGGTTTCTCTCGGAGTGTCCTAAGGAATCTGTGAGGCAATGTATTCGTTTCATCACAAGGTAGCGACGAGTGACGTAGGGGCAGACGGACTGTTACGCCCCGGGGTGATAGGTTTGCTCATGCAGGATTGCAGCTCTTTCCAGTTTCAAGGGGAGCCTGTTTTCTTCAACTTTTTGCAAGAAAATAATTTAGGTGTTTTTCTTGTCTCTCGGCAGGTGGAAATCTACCACCTGCCGGCTTATGGCGAAGATATTGAAATCTGGACGGGCATCCATGGATGCAAAGGCTTTTATGGTCTGCGAAATACAACGATACGCGATGCTTCGGGCAACCTGTGTGCGCTGAGCTTTGCTGTAGGCGCCTTTGTAAACCGCGACACAGGCAAGCCCTTCGTCCTGCCGCGAAGTGCGTACGAGAGTATCATCGACTGCGAACCCCTCCCGATGGAGTATCTCTCCCGCAAGATCACCCTGCCGGACGGTTTAGCTTTTGTGCCTCTGCGTCGCGACCGAGTGGTTCCGGGTTATGTGGATGCGAATTGCCACCTCAATGCCGGCCGTTCGTTGGATCTCGCTGTGAGTTGTATCGACTTCTCACTCAGTCGTATGCGAGTGGAATACAAGGCTCAGGCCAAACCGGGAGCCGATCTTTTGCTGGAGTCCGCTTCACTCTCCCCCAACCACGTTTTCATGAGGCTCCGTTCCCCGCAAGACGAAGCTACTGTTTTCTCAACCTACGAATTCTGCGGTTCGGTATAGGTGTTTTTTCAACACCCGCGCCGTTGGTCCCAGAGCTCGACATGAAGACGAGGAGAGAGCCTCACCCCATGGCGGAGGCACATCTCACACACTTCAGGAAGCGCCTGGCGATAGCTCTCCCGATCTGCCGCGCAAGGCATGAGTAGCAGCCGCTTTCGTGGGAGTCCCAAGGACTCGATCTCCGCCCAATCCTCCTCCCCGCGTACGACGAATTTGAACCATGCCTCGGGCAAGGAGACGAACGACGAAAGGATTTCCGGGAGTAGGGAGGCGTTATTTTCTGAATGCCGTAACTTGGGTGACACATTCCATTGGTTCACCCTTCGAGCTAGGATGGGTGAAGGTGCCAGAGTGCCATTCGTTTCGACCTCAATGATGGAATTTTCCGGCAGGAGAGAACACAAATTTTCCAACTTTTCTGTTTGCAAAAGGGGTTCCCCGCCCGTGATGACAAAGTGGCGGCAGTCAAAAGCGAGCATCCGTCGAGCCACTTCTTCTTCCGTCAATTCCAGTCCTGTCTCCCATGAGTACTTTGTGTCGCACCACGAGCAGCGTCTGTTGCAACCGGCAAGCCTTAGAAAAACAGCCGGGTCCCCTGCTCGCGTCCCTTCCCCTTGCAGCGAATAAAACACCTCCGCCTCCCCATCTATCTGAGCGACCCTCATCACGCCCCTCTCCTAACACAGATCTCCCTTCATGTCAATGCGATTATCCCATTCCCGGCTCCGTGTCTGCACGAGAAGAATCTCATAAAGCCCTTTTTGAATCATCCCCACGCGGATTCGAACCGCGGTTCTATGACTGAGAATCATATGTCCTAACCCCTAGACGATGGGGACAGATG
>CANPXA010000007.1 GCA_947585525.1 uncultured Akkermansia sp.
CTCAGCGCCCTGCGGGCAAAAGCTGCGCTTTTGTCCAATCCCACTCCGAGCCCTCGTGGGCTTTGTAATTCGTAAATAGGCACGTCCGTGCCTTGACTTTAGGGGAGAGATTGAGTATGATGGAAGCGTTGTGAATCCCGAGCTTATTCAACTGATGTGGAAGCAGCTTCCGGAGCTTCCGGATCCGGAGGGTTTTGCGGGTATGTATGCCGGATTGTGCGGGGAGTGTCTGATAGCGGCGGGAGGCGCGAACTTCCCGGAGAAGCCGCTGTGGGAGGGAGGCCCGAAACGTTGGGCGGACAGGATATTCCTGCTGCGGGAGGGGAGCGACGGATGGGAAGAGGCGGGAAGGCTGCCCTTGGCACTGGGCTACGGGGCGAGTGTGTCTCTCCCGGAGGGAGTGATGCTCATCGGGGGAACGACGGCGGAGGGAGTGCGACGGGAGTGCTACGTGTTGCGGCTGGTGGACGGCGGGATTCACTGCGAGGAGACCGCTCCCCTGCCCTTGGGACTCACGGGACACAGCGCGGTGCTGTGCGGAGGCAAGGTGTACGTGACGGGGGGCAGTTCGCTGCCCGGAGAACAGGACGCGTTGAACCGTCTGTTCATTTACGATCTTTCGAGAAAAGAATGGAGCGAGGGACCTCCGATGGAGGCGCGCGGACGTTTTCTCCACCAGAGTGCGGAGCACGGAGGCAAGGTGTACGTGCTGGGAGGGATCGGTCTGAAGGAAGATGAGACGGGCAAGCCGAAACGGGATATGCTGAAGGAGGCGTGGAGCTACAGCGAGGGGGACGGCTGGAAGAGGCTGGCGGATCTGCCGCGTTATTGTGCAGCGGCGCCGACGCCCGCACCGGTGTGGGGAGGCAAGATTATGCTGCTGGGGGGAGACGATGCTACTCGCTCCGGCATACCGCCGCAGGAGCACCCCGGATTCCACCGGGTGAGTCTTGCGTACGACATCCGGGAGGATCGCTGGGAGGAAGGCGACATCCCCGAGGTGGGGAGGGCTGTGCTGCCGTGCGTGCTTCGTGGCAGTGAGGCCATCATCGTGAACGGGGAGCAGAAACCGGGGAAACGCTCCAACCAGGTCTGGTCCGTATCCATCCGAGAAGAGTAACCAACATGACACCTCCGAAACTCTTATGTGCAGATTGATTTTTTCCATGATCTCGTTGACGGCCGCCCTTGCGGCGTCCGCAGACCCGGCTCCGATTGCAGCGCCGTCCATCCAAGACCCCATAGGGCGCGCGGGGATGGCGGCAGCGGTCTGTAGCGGCAATTCCGAGCAGGGAGCCTTCCTCATCGCCGGGGGAGCGAACTTCCCGAACGCCAAGCCCGGAGCGAAGAGCGCGGAGGAGCGCGGGGAGAAAGTGTATTACGCCGAGGTGGCGCTCGTGGAGCCGGGGGAGAAGGGACTGCAGGCGCGAGTGGTGGGAGGGCTGCCGAAGGCGCTCGCTTATGCGGCATTTGCCTCCACGGCGCAGGGAATGCTCATCGCGGGGGGGTGCAATGAGAACGGGCATCTGAAGGAAGTGACCCGCAGCCGATGGGACGGCAAGCAGCTCGCCACAGAGGCGCTGCCGGAACTCCCCAGAACCGTAGCGAACGCGGCGTTTGCCCTGATCGACAACAAATTTTACATCATCGGCGGGCAGGAGAAACCGGACTCCGTCACCTGTCTGAGCAGCTGCTACGTGCTGGATTTGGACGACATTGACGCAGGTTGGAAGGAAGTGGCGCCGCTGCCGGGGGCGCGTATGCTGGCGGCGGCGGGTGCGATGGATGGGATGATCTACGTGATGGGGGGATGCTCCCTGCACGCGGATGCCAAGGGACAGGCGGAGCGCACTTATTTGAACGATGTTTGGTGCTACGACCCCGTGTCCAACACGTGGGCAAAGGCGCCGGGCGAGATGCCGGAGTCACTCGTGGGTATGGCCAATCCGCTGCCGGTCGTGGGGCGGAAGTTCTACGTCATCGGCGGCGACCCCGGAAACTATTATCGCGCCTCCCTCCGGGGTCAGGCTCCGGAACAGCATCCGGGGCAGTCACGCGCCATCTACACCTACACGCCCGCCACCGGCGCGTGGGAAAAGGCGGGGGAGCTTCCGGAGGGTGTCGCCACCTTCCCTGCCGTCGTCTCCGGCGGGTGCATCTTCACCGTCTCCGGCGAGATCTTTCCGGGTGTGCGCACCCCGCGCATCCACACCATCACCCCGCAATAACCACCATCACTTCTACCTATGCAACAAGGATCTTTTTTTGACATATTTCTCATGGCTCTCGGCACCATGCTGCAGATTTTCGGCGAAACCTTCGGCGCAGCGATACAATGGTGCAGTTCCTACGCGAACACGACTCTGCTCGTCGCGGCGGCGGTCGCTCTGGCGGCCGTCTTTCTCGGGGTGAAGAACGGATTTCGCTCCAAACCGCTGCCGGCGTATGTGAAGGGCAAGGGACCGGGCTTCTGGGCGTGGATGGCGGTGGTCGTGCTGTGGGTCGTCGTGATGCTCAACTACTTCGACCGCCAGCTGCTCGCCGTGCTGAACACCTCCATCACCTCCGGCGAGCAAGGCATCGCCATGACGCAGGCGCAGTTCGGCATGGTCACCTCGGCTTTCCTCATCGTGTACGCCGCCCTCAGTCCGGTGGGCGGTTACCTGGCGGATCGCTTCAGCCGCAAGTTCATCATCCTGTGCTCGCTCGTCGTCTGGTCCGTGGTGACGTGGATGACCGGACAATCCTCCAGCTACGAGGAGCTGATCTTCTGGCGTGGGGCGATGGGAGTGAGCGAAGCTTTCTACATCCCGGCGGCTCTGGCGCTCATCTCCGACTACCACCGAGGCTCCACGCGCTCCATGGCGACGGGGCTGCACATGAGCGGCATTTACGCCGGACAGATTCTCGCCGGGTATGGGGCATGGATCGCCAACGACCCCGCCTGCGCCCTCGGTTGGAGACTCACCTTTGAGACCTTTGGCTTCATCGGCGTGGCGTACGCCCTCGTCGTCATCCTCTTCCTGCGCGACCCGGAGGCTAAAGAAGCCGCTGAGGAGGCTGAGGCGGGAGAGGTGGCGCCGGAGGAGGTGAGCGCGGCATCCGGCACGGCGGGGGATTTCTCGATAGGGCACGTGCTGCGCAGCCTCTTCACCGGGCGGGCGATGGCGATGTTGCTTGTCATGTATGCCTGCGCGGGCTTTGCCAACTGGTTCCTCATGGGATGGTACCCCCGCTTGCTGCAGGATATGTTCGGTATCTCCGAGGCGGACGCCGGACCCATGGCGACCATGTGGGTGAACATCGCGAAGTATGCGGCTGTGCTGTTGGCGGCCGTGGTGGCCGATCTCTGGTACCGCAGCAACAAGAATGCGCGGGCGTACGTGCCGGGCATCTGCTTCCTGCTGGCGGGGCCTTGCGTCATCGTGGCCATGCTGCCGGCTCTCGGAGTCCCCGTCGGGCTCACCCTCGTCGCCACCGTGTCGCTCGTCTCGATGCAGGGAGTGGCGCAGGGCTCGCTGGATGCCACGCTGATGCCGGTGTTGCGTTCGCACATTGATGAGCGTTTCTCCGCGACGGGGTACGGGTTGTTGAATCTGACTTCCGTATCCGCCGGGGCGCTCATCTCCTGGTTGGGGGGATATCTGAAGGACTCGGGTATCGCACTGGGAGTTCCATTGAGCATAGCGGGTTTTCTGATGGTCATCTGCGGCTTGCTCTTCTTCCTGCTGCCGAAGAAACGTGTCTGAGTGAAAGGAAACACTTAAAAAGAACGTACTAATGAACGTATGAGGTTACACCGATCCATCAGTCTGCTGGCGCTCCTGCTGGCAGTCGTCCTTCCGGAGACACAGGCCAAAAAGGAGAAGAAGGAGGAAGTTTCCCCCTATGAGAAAGCTGTGGATGTTTTTGTGCCGGGCAAGGAGAACCCCTACGCCGCGATCCGCATCCCCTGCATCGTCAATGCCGGCGGCACCCTCATCGCCGTGGCGGAAGGACGCCACTCCGCCGGTGACCAGTCCAACAACGACATGATTGTCTCCGTCAGTAAAAACGGCGGCAAAAAATGGAGCAAGGTGTACCAGGCCGCGAAGGCGGACGAGGGCTCCAGCCTCGGCAATCCCTGCCTGATCTACGATTCCATCAAGAAGCAGACGATGCTCTTCTACCAGCGTTATCCTCAGGGAGTCAAGGAGCAAGGCCCCACCTTCCCATCCGTCGGCTGGGAGGAGGACAAGGATAAGGCTCTGCGTAATTTCGTCACCTTCTCGAAAGACGGGAAACACTGGACCAAGCCCGTCGAGGTAACGACAACGACCCGTCACGCCGACTGCTCCATCATCTGCTCCGGGCCCAACCCCGGGGTGCAACTCACGCAGGGACCGCACAAGGGACGTCTGGTCGTGGTCTGCAACGAAGCCGTCCAATTCGGCAACTGGCATATCACGGCGGCCTACTCGGATGACCACGGCAAGACGTGGAAGATCGGCGAGAAGTCGGAATCAGGAAAAGGGATCAACGAGATTTCTTCCGCCGAATTGCCGGGAGGGCATGTTTTCGTCGTTTCCCGTAGCTATGCCGGCGGCGATACACGCCGCATCGCCACCTCTGAAGACGGCGGAGAGACTTGGGGACCTGTGGAAACCCATGAGGAATTGCCCAGCTACAACTGCCAGAACGGTCTCACGCGCTATTCCTTTGAGGAAGATGAAAAGTACGGAAACAAGAGTCGGCTCATCTTCTCCGCCTCCTCACCGGGGCGTGTCGATGGCTTCATCAAAATGAGCTACGATGAAGGCAAGACCTGGCCCGTGCAGAAGGACATCGGCTCCGGGGCATTTGCCTACTCGGCTCTCTGCCGGGTTAAGCCCGGCGTGGTGGGTTTGCTCTTTGAGTGTGAAAATCACACGATCAAGTTCACAACCTTTTCCATCAAGTGGCTCACGGACGGCGAAGATACGGGAGTGGGCGGCGGCGGCGATTAATCGCCGCCTACTTACGAATTACGAATTACGAATTGGAAAATTCCGCGCCGTTGGCGCAATCTAGCGGAGCGAATGCGGAGGGGAATTTTTAAGCAATGCGTGTCGTTGATGAGAAAGAGGCAGGATTTATGCCAAGCCGTCTTGACTCACCGCCGCTCCATCGGCGTTTCGCCCTGCGGGCAAAAGCTGCACTTTTGTCCAATCCCCCTCCGAACCCTCGGGGGCTTTGCAGGCTTTGCTTCCATCGTACAAGTCAAACGCATTTCTAATGCGTTTGACTTGTTCATTCTGCTTGCAATTTGGAGAGGAAGGAGGATAATGGGGCGGTATGGCAAGAATCAATGATCATTTCTTGAAGTTGCAGGCGGGGTATTTATTCCCTGAGATAGGACGTCGGGTGGCGGCATACGCGTCAGAGCATCCCGACCAGGCGGGAGACATCATTCGCTGCGGAATAGGGGACGTGACAGAGCCACTGCCGCAGGTCGCCATTGAGGCGATGCACAAGGCTGTGGACGACCAGGCGGCGCGAGAGACCTTCCACGGGTACGGTCCGGAGCAAGGGTATGATTGGCTGCGTGAGCAGATAGCGAAGGTGTCGTATGCTGAGCGCGGGGTGCAGGTGGAGGCGGATGAAATTTACGTATCGGATGGAGCGAAGTGCGATACGGGGAACATTCTTGACATCTTCGGACACGACAACGTGGTGGCTGTGCCCGATCCTGTGTACCCCGTGTATGTGGACACGAACGTGATGAACGGGAACACGGGCGAAGCGCGAGCGGACGGGTCGTACGAAGGTCTGTTGTATCTGGCCTGCACGCCGGAGAATGGCTTTGTGCCGGAGCCGCCCGGTCAGCACGCAGACTTGGTTTACCTCTGTTTCCCGAACAACCCGACCGGTGCCGTCGCCTCACGCGAACAGCTTGAGAGGTGGGTGGCGTACGCGAAGGAGAACGAGGCCATCCTGCTCTACGATGGAGCGTACGAAGCATTCATCACGGAGCCAGGAATACCCTCTTCCATCTTCGCCATACCGGGTGCGCGGGAGTGCGCCATCGAATTCAGATCCTTTTCCAAACAGGGAGGCTTCACCGGGACGAGGTGCGGTTACATCGTCATCCCCAAGGAACTCCATGCTAAGGATGCCAAGGGAAACGACATCCCCGTGTCCCGTCTCTGGAGCCGTCGGCACACGACCAAATTCAACGGCGCGAGTTACATCGTGCAGCGCGGTGCGGCGGCGCTCTTCTCGCCGGAGGGTCAGGCTCAGACGCGTGCCCTCATCGAACATTACCTGGGCAACGCAGCCATCCTGAGCGAAGCTTGTCGCAAGGCGGGTCTGAAGGTGTGGGGAGGAAAGAATGCGCCGTACGTGTGGGTACAGACTCCCGGGGGCATGGGGAGTTGGGAATTCTTCGACAAGATGCTGCATGAAGCGCACGTGGTGATCACACCGGGTGCCGGCTTCGGCGCGCACGGCGAAGGCTTTTTCCGCATTTCAGCTTTCAACTCTCGCGAGAATGCCCTTGAGGTTGCGCACCGCATCGAGAAACTCCTCAGCTGACAAACCCACGTTTGCCATGTACGATGGACGGGGGCACCGGAGGTGACTAATTACGAATTACGAATTACGAATTCAGGGAATTCGCGCGCAAAGCGCGGGAGATGCGGAGCGAATGCGCAGCGGAATTTTGGAAACGATTTGGATGTTCGCGCGCTGCGCGCGGGGAGGAGGGGAAAGTTACTCGACCCATCGACCGGCGCCGACCGGTAGGCGTCCGTCACCGACGGGTTGGTAGCGAGTGGAGCTGGTATTGCCACGCAGGGGAACACCGGTCGCACCTTTCCAGAACGAGCTCATACTCAGACCGGTGTAGCAACCATAACTGACGCATACGGCATTTGGGGCAAAGATGCCTCGGCGCAGGTGGGAGGCGAGTTCTCTCTCATGAATCCACTGTTTGGAAGCGCCGATGATGCAGTTGCTGTAGTCCAGCATGAAAGCGTGGGCATTGGAATGACCAAAGTAGTAGAAAGCGGAGATGCGTCTGCCTCCGGAGGCTGCTCCGTTGATGGCGGCGTACGCCTGAGCCGCCGTGTCCACGAGGTGGAGCTTGGCGCCGTATTTGGCAGCGGTTTGACGGATGGCGGCGATGAAGTCCCTGCCCTCCTCCTTGCTGCGCGTGATGTAAGCCGGGCGGAAGACGATCCACACAAAGGAAGCCTTGGGATCCGCCGCACGAGAGAGGGACATCTGCACCGTGGAGGCGCGCACGAAATTGGCCCACCAATTATCATGTTTTGCAGGACCGCGGAGGTATTCCCAGCTTTTGAGAGCCACTCCTCCGGTGAGAATCACCTCCACCCCGTGAGCGAGAGGCGAACCCACAGCTACCAGCAATGCCAGCATCAAAATTTGTACCATCCTTCGCATCTGCGCCAAAGCATACAACCCTCACGCCACGTTGTCAAGCGCGGGAAATCGCGTAGTTCCCATGCGATTTCTAAGTCCGATTTACGATGTGGAAAATTCGGCGAGCCTTGCTCGCGAAGCTTTAGCTGAGAGGGTGGGTAAAATCACGAGCGGTTTCCGGTTAGAAAGCGGTCGAGGGTGCGGAGAGGGATTTGTCGGTTTTGCTTAAATCGTAAATAGCAAACGCAAGAACTTGCGTTTACGGGGGGGAATGTGTTAAGATGGGAGCATGAGAAGAGGCTTTCTGACGATACTTTTCGCGGTGGCGGGGATTGGACTTACCGGGGCGCAGGAGGATGTGCATCTGCGCTTGGAGGCGCGGGCGAGTGTGGTGGCGTATGCGCCGGGGGAGAGTTTTTATGTGGCGGCGCGCGGGGAGATCCCTGCCCCGTGGCACGCGTACTACCGCAACCCCGGCAGCGTGGGGCTCGGCATGACCGCTCAACTCTCAGCCCCGGAGGGATTTGAGGTGCAGGGTCCGTACTGGTCAATTCCGCAAAAGCTGGAGAGTTCGGGCTCTGTGTCGTATGGGTATGAGGAGCCCCTCGTGGTGTGGAGGGTGAGGCCCCCGGCGAGCGCAGGGAACGAGCCCGCCAGATTTGTCGTCACCGGCTCGGCGCAGCTCTGTTCATCCGAGGCCTGTCTGCCTCCCCGGGAAAGCACGGCTGAGCTTATGGTGCCTCGCGGCGATCCCGAACCGAATCCCGTCTGGCAAGGGGAAGAGGGCAAGGTGGAGACACTCGGGGACACGAGTCTGCCGCTCCTCTCCGCCACGCGTGAGGGGGCCAAGGCGAGCCTCCTCTTCCGCAAACCGGGGAAAGCCGATGGCGCCACTTTTATTTCGGACGACGGAACGGTGCTGCCGGATAGGGAGCAGACACTCTCCGGCGCGGATGGCATGTACGAACTCGAACTTCCGTTGAATGATGGCTCCAATCCGCTTTATCCTACTTCTCAGAAAGAGCCGAGTCGTCTCGTCGGTATCCTGAGCTTTGGAGATGGGACGCACACACGTGTGGACGTGCCGTTGACTCGGGCAGGAGCGGGAGGTTTTGCGGTGCCCGCCGGTTTTTGGGGCATCGTCGGGGGCTTGCTCGTGGGCGGTCTGCTGCTCAACCTGATGCCATGCGTCTTTCCCGTGCTGGGACTTAAAGTGATGGGGTTTGTCGAGCTGAGCGGCGGGAGTCGCGGGAAGGTGGCGGCTCATTCGCTCAGCTTCACCGTCGGCGTGTTCATTTCCTTCTGGGCTCTCGGCATCCTGCTCATCGCACTCTCCCACTGGGATGAGTTGCTCAGCTCCGATTGCTCATCCCGGCTCAATTTGCTCCTCAGCGACAGCGGAGGCACCGGGCGCACCTGGGCCGTGTGGATGCAGAACGAGTGGGTGGTGTACGCGCTGACGCTGCTGCTGGCGGTGCTAGGGTTGTGGATGGTGGGTGTCTTTGAACTGGGAGAGCGCGCCTCAGGGGTGGGAGCTCAACTGCAATCCCGTGGCGGCTTGCTCGGTTCCTTCTTTCAGGGGCTTCTCGTCACCGTGGTCGCCACCCCCTGCAGCGCCCCTTTCATCGGCGCCGCCCTGCCGGCTGCCCTCGCCCTCCCGGGGTGTTGGATGCTGGGAGCCCTGTCTGCCATGGCGCTCGGCCTCTCCCTGCCCTACATCGTCCTCAGTCTCTTCCCCTCCTTGGTGAACCTGCTGCCGCGTCCCGGCGAATGGATGATTTCCCTGCGTCAGGCTCTCTCGTTCTTTCTCTTTGCCGCCGCCGCCTGGCTCGCCGGGGTCTATCTCTCGCTCAACCCGGGCGGTACGAGCCTCCTGACCGGACTCGTCCTCATCGCCGCCGGTTGCTGGGCGTACGGTCGCTGGTGCGCGCTCTGGCGCGGTTGGCTCTGTCGCATCTGCGGCGGCGTGGTGGCGCTCCTTCTGGTAGGCGGCGGCGTGTGGCTCTCCCTCCCGGGGTCCCTCTTGCCCGCAGGACTCTCGTCGTCTTCTGCCACGGATGCTCGCTGGCAAACCTGGTCCCCGCAGCTTGTGGAGCAGGCTCTGGACGATGACCGTCCGGTCTTCGTCGATTTCACCGCCAAGTGGTGTGCGACCTGCCAGGTGAACAAAGCTCTCGCCTACACGCCGGAAGTCTATGCCCTGTTCGACAAACACCACGTGCTTCTCCTGCGGGCGGACAACACGCGTCCCAATCCGGAGATTGATGCGGAACTCCGCAAACTCCACCGAGGCGCCGTGCCCACCAACGTCCTCTACCTCCCCAATGACCCGGAACCCGCTATCACCCGCGAAATTCTCACCGCCGATTACTTGCTGAACTTCTTGCGAGAAAAACTGGAATAGCAAGTCATTTACGATTTACGATTTCAGGGAATTCGCGCGCAAAGCGCGTTTTTTGCGAAACGAATGCGCAGCGGAATTTTGGAACGAGTGTAATGGGTAGCTAGAAAGCGGCAAGGCGGTAGGACGCTTTTTCTACAGATTTTCCTATCATCCCCCGCTTCCTGTCATCTTTCCGTTTATTTCAATTTCTCGTCATCGACCTTGTATTTGGAGCGGAGGTCGGCGTAAACTTGCTTGAGCTGCTTGAGGACGTCGGCGTAGGCGGGGTCGGCGATGACGTTGCGCATCTGGTGGGGGTCTTTTTCGTTGTCAAAGAGCATCCACTCATTTTCGAGTCGGCGTGCGGATGGGTCTTCGCCCGGGAGGAGGGAGTAGATTCGGGCGAGGGTGTAGCGATCCGTGCGGATGCCGTCGTGGATGGGAGCGTTGTGTTCGCCCGGGTTTTCGTAGAAGGCGTAGTAGAGGGCGCGTCCGTCGAAGCACGGAGCCTCCCCCGTGGCAAAGAGAGGCACGAGCGACACGCCGTCGAAGGTGGCCATATTCTCGGGGGAATTGACTCCCGCAACCTCGGCGATGGTGGGAGCGTAGTCGATATTCTGCACGGCGGCTCGACTGTGCACACCGGCGGGGATTTTCCCCTTCCAGCGCATGACGAGCGGCATCCGCATGGTTTCCTCAAAGATCCAACGTTTGTCGTAGAGTCCGTGTTCCCCCAGGAAGAAGCCCTGATCTCCGACGTAGATGACGAGCGTGTTTTCGGAGAGGCCGTGGGAGTCGAGGTAGTCCAGAATGGCGGAGATGGAGTCGTCCACAGCCAGCAAGGTGCCCAGGTAGTCCTCCATGTACCAGCGCCAGCGGCGCTCGGTCATCGCCGCCATGTCCGGTATCTTTCCGGCACGCATATCATCCACAAACTCGCGCGTGCGGCGAGCGTAGAACTCGCGGTAGAGGGGCAGCACGCCTTCCTCAACGTGCGCCAGACCATCGTCATAGTTGGTCTCAGGGGCGAACTTGGGCACATGCTTCGCGAGGTCGAAGTCTGCCGGCACCTCACCGGCGAACCTGCCTTCCTTGAGCATACGCGCCAGCACCTTTTTGGGAACGATTTCCTTCATCACATCGAAGGGGATGAGGTCCGCCTGGAGATGGGAGTCATTCCAGTTGCACAGGTCGCGACTCACGCTCTGGCGGGTGGCGGCGAGGAAAGCCGGACGCCCCATCCAGTCGTCCTGGAGGTTTTCCGGAGGGGTGAGTTTGGCGACATAGTCGCGGATCTTCTTGAGATGACGCGGAGCGGGCAGCCAGTTGCGGTGCGGAGCCTTGTGTCCCAGCACGAGAGCAAACGGACGCGACTTGTCCCGGTTCTCCAACCAATCAATCGCCTTGCTCGTGAGCAAATCCGTCACGTAGCCCCGAGCATGAAAACTCAGGTAGCCTTTTTTCTCTCCGGGCTTTTCGACCAGGAACTCGGGATCCCAGTAGTCCCCCTGGTTCGGGAATACCTGCCAGGTGTCAAACCCCTGAGGACGCGAAAAGAGATGCCACTTGCCGATGAGTCCGGTCTGGTACCCTGCCGCTCGGAGCATCTTCGGATAGCTCGGCTGATCGCCGTTGAACGCCACCATCCCCTTGTCATCCCTCAGATTGTACATGAAGCCGTTGTTGTGCGAGTGGCGTCCGGTAATCATGCTCGCGCGTGACGGACCGCACAGGGAATTCGCGCAGTAGGCTCGGTCAAAGACCATTCCCTCATTCGCCAACCTCCTGAACCCCGGCAAGGGCACCGGCGAATCCTTCTCCCCGCTCCCCAACGCCTGCACCGCGTGGTCGTCCGTGATGATGAATAAAATGTTCGGTCTCTCGTCCGCACCCTGCGCAAACATCCCCCACACCATAGCCATCGCGACAAATCCTGTCAACCGTTTCATGCGCGCATGATAACACAAACACCGGGCAAACGCAAGTATGCTTGCGTTTGCCTATTTACGATTTTCGATTTACGATTTGGAATAATGCGCACCGTGGGGCGTAGGGAGGCGGAAGCGACTACGTCGCTTGCTTCCTGTCTATGAAACCATTTTGGACTTGCATTTTTTGGCAAGGGGAGTATGATGCCGCGCATGAAAGCGCTCGTAAAGACAGAGGCGGCTCCGGGGTTGGAATTGAAGGAGGTCCCGATGCCTGAGGTGGGACCGAACGATGTGTTGATCAAGATTTACAAGACAGCTATCTGCGGGACAGACCTGCATATTTGGAATTGGGATGCTTGGGCTCAACAGACCATTCCCGTGGGGATGCACGTGGGACACGAATTCTGCGGCATCATCGAGAGCGTTGGCTCTGCCGTTACGGAGTTCTCCCCCGGTGAGGTCGTCTCCGGGGAGGGACACATCGTCTGCGGTCACTGCCACAACTGCCGCAAAGGCAACTTCCATCTCTGTCCCAACACCAAGGGAGTCGGCGTCAACCGTCCCGGTTGTTTTGCCGAATACCTCTCCATCCCTCAATCGAACGTCATCCGTATCAAAGATCTCCCCATGGAGATAGCTTCCATTCTCGACCCCTTGGGCAATGCCACTCACACAGCGCTTTCCTGGGATCTCGTGGGAGAGGATGTCCTCATCACGGGCGCCGGACTCATCGGCTCCATGGCGGCAGCCGTCTGTAAGAAAGCCGGCGCCAAGAGCGTGACCATCACGGACCTGAGCGACTACCGCCTCAATCTCGCAAAAATCCTGGGAGCAGACCGCACGGTGAACGTGGCCAAGGGAGACTCCATTGATGCAGCCAAAAAAGACCTTGGCATCGAAGAAGGTTATGGGGTCTGTCTCGAAATGAGCGGCGCCCCCGCCTGCCTCAAAGATATCATCTCCCACTCCTCGTACGGAGCCAATATCTCCCTGCTCGGCATCCAGCCCGGCGGCTCCGGCATCGATTGGAACACCTTTGTTTGGAAGGGGCTCAAGATGAAGGGCATCTATGGACGAGAGATGTTCGGCACCTGGCAGAAAATGAGCGCCATGCTCCATTCCGGTCTGGATGTCTCCCCCATCATCACCCACCGCCTTGCCTACACGGACTTCAAAGATGGCTTTGAGGTGATGCGAACCGGCAACTCCGGTAAGGTCGTCCTCACCTGGGCGGAGTAAATCCGTGCTTCAGCGATCACGGAAAGCCAACGATACGCACGAGAGGACTCGAACCTCCATGGGATTACCCACCGGACCCTAAAACCGGCGCGTCTACCAATTTCGCCACGTGCGCAAGAGAACACGGAAATTGAATCACAATTCGCTCGCTTTGACAAGAAAATTGAAACAACCCAGGGCGGCGATTAATCGCCGCCTATTTACGATTTACGATGTGGAAAATTCCGCTGCGCATTCGCCCGCAAAAACGCGCGTAGCGCGCGAACTTCCCAATTCGTAATTCGTAATTCGTAAATAGGCGCCCCTAGGCGCCTTTGCTCTATCGGAGGGTGAAGAACCAGGTGGCGTGTCCGTCACTACCGATCTTGACTTCGTCCAGACAGAGTTTGGCAAGCGGGCGCTTGGCGGCGGCGAAGGAGGCGAATTCCTGGTTGAAGAAATTGCGCGTCATCTCAGAGAACATTTTGCAGAGGTAGGTCTGAGAGCTGTGACCGCTGAGGCGGGTCAGCTGGCGCAGCGAGCCGTCAAAGACGTGAACTCGTCCGTTTTTGAACGTCACGCTCTCGTGATCCGGCATCGGGAGATGGGACAAATTCTTTTCGCAGAATTCCCTCCATTCGGAGTTGAGGAAGAGGGAAGCGTAGCGGACAGCCGTTTTGCGCTGCTCCTCCGGCTCAGAGACCTGCTTGGGGAGGAGAGAAAGGAGGTAGTACACATGAGCGATGCTGAAAGCCTTGGAGGGGTTGCCGAACTTGGCGGCAGCACGCGGCGTATTAACGTAGGTCAATAATTTCTTGAGGACAGGGCGAGCCAGGTCGTAACGATCCTCCAGCTGCACATTGAAAGCAACCAGCGTATTTTCCACCATGAAATGGGCATCCATGCTGCACTCGAAGGGAACCTTGACCGGATCCTGAACCTTGAGAGAGACATCGTTGTTCTGAGCCACGTTGGGCAACTTGAGACCACCCGGCATAACCCACACGGCCTTTCCGCGCAGAGAGGACTCCAGGGCGCTCAGAGCCACCCTTTCGTTCTTGTTGAGCCGGAGCTCGTATTCCGTGGAGTCCAGCATCTGCGGGGTCATCTTGCCGATCGTTTCGGAACGGGAAGCCGGGACGGACAGACCTTCGCCGGAACTCGGCAGGGTTAACTCGATCTTCGGCATGAGCAGGGCTGCACGTGCCTCCTGTTCGCCTCCGTCATTCGGCAGCAGGATGGCCACATCCCTTCCTGTCGTATCCCGGGTACTCACCCAGTTGTCCCCCTCCGTCCGCACAGTCAGACTGCACACTTTTTTTCCGTTCTCATCCACCACGCTCAGCTCGTACTGATCGCCTCCCTGCTTCGCCACGTGCAACTTGGCGCCGTGATCATCCAATTCCCACTCCACGGTCTCCGTTCTTCCACCCAACTGCTCGGGGAAGGCGTACAGAACGAAGAGACCGGAAGAGAGCTCGGCATTTTCCTTCTCCAGCAAGCGTCGCACCCCTTGCGGCAGAGACGTCCCCGGGAGGACCGCCTGAACCAAAGGCACCTCCGACGCCGGCAATTCTTTGTAAGAATCAGCCTCGTCGGACAAATCGTCCGCATCTTCCGTCTCCTGCCTGCCGAGATTCGCCCACTCCTGCCACACCGGCGCATTTTGCACCAACACGTAGATTCCCGCGATGACGACAGCCAGCAACAACAGGCGCTTGATGATGTACCCTAACATAAACGTACGTTCCTTTTTTCGCTTTTTCAGATATCCCAGGCATCCAGCCAGCGGAAGGCGACCACGCGGAGCTTTCTGCCCATGACCTGGTTGATCCGGGTGAGCGAAGCGTTGTTCGCGGTACCCTGCTGCGGATCGTACCCTCCCTCATCCGGCTGGTTGGTGGAGTCCACGTAGTCAATCGTGCGCTGCACCGTCGCCTCACACCATGCCTGAGCCAAGACGGCCCCGCGTTTGTTGCGCACGCAGCCGTAAGCCCGCACCGTGAAGGTATCGTCCCGCACGGTTAAAATGTTGCCCAAGGAAGCGAGCACGTCACTCTGGATCAGATAGCCCGGAGCCGCCGTGTACATCGAACCTTCCTCTGCCGCCGCATAGCTGTAGAAATTCCCGCTCTGCGGAGACACACGGAAAGAGGCGTCATTGAACATGGCATTGATATCCGTGGCATCGATGGCCGCTTGCAGAGCTCCCGTCAGCGCCGCTTCACTTCCGCCGTCCAGACGACGGTTGATGAAATCGGACATATTCAGGAAGGGGCCTCGGGCGCGCACTTGGCGGACGATCTGGCGCGCCAGTTCACGGATGGACTGAGGTGTCAGTTCACGCACGTCACCCCAGGCTGTAGCCATCTTCATGCTCGGACGCAAGAAGGCAGCTCCCAGCAACATGTTGTATCCACCATCTCCGAAAGTGCGGTCCGCTGTTGCTACCATGAAACGGGAGAACTGCACATTTTCGCCGGAACCGCGCTCCACCGGATGCAACTCGTTGTTGGTGTTGCTTACAATGACGCGTTTGCTCAAACCCAGCAGGACGGAAGCCCAAGCCTCCTCCGAAACGGAATTCACATTGAATCCGCCTTCCACCATGAGGTACTGCGCTATGTGCATCCAGCCATCGTCCGCCATGATCCGCTGAATGAGTCTCTCCTGGTTGGCGGCGGTGTGATTGAGCTTGTAGCGAGACACGGGCAGAGGCTGCTCCCCGGCGGCAAACGCCTGAACCACTTCACGCGCCGTCTGTTTCCCTGAATCCGTCGGCATATCGGAAATCGAGGAGCAGAACCACCGATCCCACAGCGCGTCGTTGATGATGAGTCCGTGGTCGTAAAAATCCGAGAATACGCGTCCGTTCCCGTTCACATCGGAGTTGATGTTTGTCTGATGGAATACGTACACATCATCTGCCGGGAGACAGGGATCCGCGAAGGCGTTCCCTATGCCAACCCCCGGCACCCCGGCCTGGTACTGAATACGTCGTGAGCGCACGAGCGAGCCCGCGGAACCCGACTCTCTCGAACCGCCGTACCACCCCGGCGTCAGCCTCATCCCGGAAAAACCGGCTATCGAAAAAGGAGGATGCAACGGCAGCTCCAGCACCGAGATGAACGATACCGCCTCCCCGCCGCCTGCTCCTACGCTTGTGATGCCATAAATGCCGTTCTTCCCGTTCACGGTCTCGAGAATCATCTGTCCGTCGGTCAGCTCCAGAGCCGCCAACTGGAAGGGATGGTACTGTCTCTGCTGGTCATCGGGCTTGTAGATGGCCGAGCCCCAGAATGCCGGACTGGAATGTTGCCAGTTCTTCGTCCGGTAGTCTTTTCCGGTCAACGCAGGTATGGCCTCCAGGAGCGAGGGGTTGTACGACTTCGGGGCCACGCCGACGGCTGTGTAATAGTACGGTCTCTCACCCGAAGATCCTCCCACGCTCCATTTTTCATCCATAAATACCAAAGCATCTTCTCCAACTTGGGAGTAATCGTACCAGCCCAGACTGAAATTGGCAGGCGAGATGCCTTTTGCCCCATTCAAGCGATCGGGATATGCCGTTTCCATACCGCTTTGAGCGGAGATGCCGTCATACCCGTGCACCACAGCGAAAGCTTCTCTCCCCCCGCCGCTTCCGGGAGTATGCTCCTGTCTCTCCTGATAGGAGACCTTATCCATCCCAGACATGACGAGTTCCCCCATCGTGATATTCCACTTCGTACTCTCGTGTGTTCCGAAAGAGTCACCGGAAAAGGCGGGAGTTTGAGCTGTTTCCAAAGAAAGACGTGCCACAAAACCATTTTCTTCAATTTCGGGTTGATCTTCCAACATGTAATACATGTAGAAGCTGTAGTCCGCTCTCTCGTCTCGCTTGTCACCGGGGATGAAGTAGGCATCCTGCGGTTTGCCCAAACTCTGCTCGTTTCCTGCAGAAGAGCCGGCTGAATCCGCCGCGTGCTTGATACTCTGCTCCCCCTTCAGGGTAAAAGCGAGAATCTCACCCGGACCGAACTCGATATCCTGGGTACCACCATCTGCATCAACGCAGAAATAGGAACCCCAATCCGATGGGAACGACTGAGCCCAGCTCTCTTGCCCAATTTGAGCAGTTGCGTACGGAAATGTTTGCGGCTGTGCCTGCCAACGTCCCTCCGGCCAAACGGCGTTTCCATACTGCCGGCCATGACGAATCGACTTGTTGATGTTGAAGTTCTCGATATAGGTCGTACGGTAAGGAAGCGTGTACGCCCAGAGCTTCTTGCCCTGAACGCGCATATTGACGTTGTAGGGGTTCCACCATAGAACGACAGGACTGTAAGAAAAACCGAGCACATACCCCTGTGCCCCCTCCTTCACCCACGTTCCCCACTGCCCCAGGAAGGAAAGCATGACCGGTGTGCGAGCGTACGCCGACCTAGAATCATTCTCTTCAATTTTTGTGTCCAAATAGGTCACGCTGTCGCCCTTGGGAGTGGCGCCCTCTTGGAGTTTGCCTGCCATGCGGGTATAGGCGTTTTTGACTCCTCCCAAGAGGCGATTGGAGGCGAATTCCTGACCGCTTCCCGAACCGTCCGGCCAAACGTTGTAGTAGGCGTGCATGGTTTGCCATGAACCGATGGGCATGGGTTCTGTACCGACAGGGAGACCCTCACCCTCGGCCAGCGGGCAATCCTGATCCGAACGCGCGGCGAAGGGCGTTCCCGACAGGCTTTCCTTGTTGAGCAGGAGGTTCAGGTCCTTCTTCACGCCACCGTCTCTCACATTGACAGGCAAGGAGTACGAGTAGGTTGTGATGTCGAAGTAGTAGGGGAAGCCGCTCTGCATCGCCCCGCGATCCACAAGGGGGGTCGAAGCGATGGTGAGGATTCTTTCCGGCTTCTGCAACTTCTCCGGCATGAAGGAAAGGATATCACTGCCGTAGAAGGCGGGCGCCGGCGTGTCCCACGTGCGGTGCAGTTGCTCGATGGGATCATTCGTTTCCTCCCGATCCTTGACGGTGATGTTCGCCTTCTGGTTTTCTCCTCCGACCCACCAGGCATAACAGGTGTCATTCCGTCCGGCGGAGGGCATATCGATGAGATCCGCATACACATATTCGTCCTTGTTGACCTGGGGACCCAGGGTACCCTCCCCCACCATGCAGATGCGCTGTCCGGGCTTGCGCGTGCCGAGGTCATTGACGGCCTGCAGGCTGCGCAGGGTGGACGGGTCTTTGTGCGAGATGAGCCAGCGTCGGAACTTGGAGGAGCGCCCTTGCGAGTAGGTGGACTGAATTTTCCCTCCCCCGCTTGAACCGTAGAGGGGAGCGTTCCAACTGTCCCACACGCCCAAAATGTGCTGGGGATTGGCAGCGCCCTCGGCCAATATCCCGGAGGATGCCGTCACCCGCTGGTCCGGTCCGACCTCCATCTGCAACTCCGCTATGGCTGCATCCAAGCCCAGCAGAGCCTGCTGCCTGGCCTCCGCTTGCAGCACCGTTTGCGCCGCCACGCGATTCTGTGAGGAGGCTACCGCCAAAATCCCCACCGCGATGAGCCCGATGAGCATCATCAGCGTCAGCGTCGCCACCAAGGCAAAGCCTCCCCCTCGCGCCCTCGCGCCCGCGCTCAAACTGACCGTCTTACTCCGAACCTGCGACTGTTTTGATCGACTCGTACGCATAGCTATTTATCTCTATCCTCATCATACCACTCCGCCCGCCTGCTTTCAATACAAAAAGAAGCACCAAGAATCACGTATGTCCCAAGAAAAACGCGATCCCAGCAGGCGATTATCGGTGGGGATGTGACATAAGTCATTTACGATTTACGATTTACGATTTACGATTTGAATTTTAGCGCGCTCCGCGCGTTTTTGCGGAGCGAATGCGCAGCGGAATTTTCCACATCGCAAATCGTAAATGAGCGGCGTCAGCCGCCCAGGGGGAGCTGGGATTTTTTGCGCGTATTGAACTCGGTGGCAGCGGCGGAAAATCCGCGGGAGAGGAGCGTCATGATCGCCTGGACGGCAGCGTTCTCTGCCGGAAGGATCGCTTCTCTTTCCTGCTCAGAGAAGCGTCCCAAGACGTGACCGATGAGAGAACCCGAACCGTGGGAACCGATCCCCACGCGCAGGCGCGGGAAAGCCTCCGTTCCCAAATGGGCAATGATGGATTTCATGCCATTGTGACCTCCCGCACTGCCTCTCTCTCTCAATCGCAACGCTCCGATGGGCAACGCAATATCATCATAAACCACCAGAACCTGATGAGGTTCGCACTTGAAGTAGCGCGCCAGAGCCCCGACGCTCTCCCCAGAGTCGTTCATGTAGGTCTGCGGCTTGACGAGCAAAACGCCGTTACCCGTGGTAACCTGAGCGCGGTGTGCCTTGTCCGCCCGCCACGCAGCGCCCAGCTCCGCAGCTAACGCGTCCAGCACGGCAAAACCCACGTTGTGGCGGGTTGCGGCGTAGGAGGCGCCGGGGTTGCCGAGTCCTACAATGATGCGAACCGGAGGGGTCATTTCACGCACGCGTTGCTTTCATCCAGAACGATGCTGCGATTCACGGCATTGAGGTACGCGCGGGCAGAAGCCTCTACCACATCGCTTGCAGCGCCCTTGCCGGAAACCGGGTTGCACCCTTCATTAAACTGCACCTTGACGGACACCTCTCCCAGCGCATCTTGTCCGGCCGTGGTGGAACGCACGCTGTAATCGACGAGCTCTCCACGAATTTTGGTGATGCGATCGATGGCCTTGAAGCAGGCATTGACCGGACCGTTGCCGATGGCGCAGTCGGTGTATACCTTGCCCTCTTTTTCCAGAGAGACCGTGGCCGTAGGCTTGGCGCCGCTGCCCGCCGTAAACTGGAGCAGCACCATCTTCCATTTGCCCTGGTGCGTGTCCAGTGAGTCATTCACCAGAGCCGAAAGATCATCATCGTACACAAATTTTTTGCTGTCGCCCACGTGCTTGAAGCGCTCAAACACCTGCGTGAGCTCCTCCTCAGACAACACATGGCCGAGCTTCTCCAGACGCGTCTTCACCGCCGCACGTCCGGAATGCTTGGTGAGCGGCAGCTCGGTCTCGCCCCAACCCACGTCCGCCGGGTCGATCACCTCGTAGGTCTCACGTTTTGCAAGGATGCCGTGCTGGTGGATGCCGGAGCTGTGGGCAAAGGCATTTTCTCCCACGATGGCTTTGGAACGCTGGACGGAGAGTCCGCTCATACGCGAAACCACGCGACTGGTCTTGACAATTTCCTTCGTATTGATGTCCACGACCTTGGAACCGGGAGCGAAGCCGAATGCCTCCGGGCGCAAACGGAGAGCCATGATGACTTCTTCCAGGGCGGCGTTACCCGCGCGCTCGCCGATGCCGTTGATGGCGCCCTCCACCTGGCGAGCCCCTGCCCCGACGGCCGCCAGCGAGTTGGCTACGGCGAGACCGATGTCATCGTGGCAGTGGACGGATATGATCGCCTTGTTGATGTTGGACACATGATCCACGAGGTAGCGGATGAGCTTGGAGTATTCCACCGGAGTCGTAAACCCGACGGTGTCCGGGACATTCACCGTCGTTGCCCCGGCATCGATGACGGCCTCCATCACTTGCGCTAAGAAATCGGGTTCCGTCCGACTCGCATCTTCCGCAGAAAATTCAACGTCCTCCACCAGACTGCGCGCCATCTTTACGTAACGCACCGCCAGCTCCAACACTTCCTCCTTCGTCTTTTTGAGCTTGTACTCGCGGTGCAGCGGACTCGTGGCGAGAAACACGTGGATGCGGGCTCGTTCCCCGGCTGCAGCCACGGCCGCCGCCGCTTGGCGCACGTCGTTCTCCACACAGCGAGCCAATCCGGCGATGCGGCAATTGCGAATGGTGCGCGCTATCGTGGAGACAGCCTCAAAATCTCCGTCCGAAATGCAGGGGAACCCGGCCTCAATGATGTCCACTCCGAGCTTCTCAAGCTGACGAGCCACCTCCAACTTCTGTCGCAGATTCATGGACGCCCCCGGGCACTGCTCTCCGTCGCGCAGTGTCGTGTCGAATATGTAAACCCTGTCCTCTTTCATATACGTTTTTTTCCTCTTCGCCTCCATTCTACACGCACTTGGGCAAACTTGCAAGCGCAAGAAATCGCATGGGGTCCATGCGATTTCTATGGACGACCTACGCTATGCCGTCCAGGGACTCAGCTTCCGTCTCCCCTCGTTTACAACGCGGGTTGCTGTTGGGTAACGCAATGAATGGCTCCTCCCTCGATGAGGAGGAGACGGGCGTCGAAGCCTCGAACCTGGTGGTGCGGGAAGCATTCGCGTAGAATGCCGAGTGCGCGGTCGTCGTTTTTAGGTTGGTCAAATGTGGGGACGAGGACGAGGTTGTTGCAGATGAGGAAATTGGCGTAGCTGGCGGGAAGTTGCTCAAGACGCCAGTCGCGGCGGATGAGGGGGTCCGGCATGGGAAGAGGGATGATTTCTACAGAGCTCCGGGAAGGGGTGCGGAGATCCTCAAGGCGTTCATGATTTTCGGCGAGGGCGAAGTAGTGGGGACTGTGCGGGTTGGTTTCCGTGACGGCAACGGCTGCATCCGATCGCACAAAGCGAACCATGTCGTCGATATGACCGCCGGTGTCGTCCCCCTCGATGCCTGAGCCGAGCCAGAAAACGTGCGTGATGCCCATCATGCGCAGCAGTTCAGCTTCGACAGCTTGTTTGGTAGCGTCCGGGTTGCGGTTCGGGTTGAGCAGGACGGCTTCCGTCGTGATCAACAGCCCCTCGCCGTTGCCCTCAATGGCGCCGCCCTCCAGAACCAGAGAGCTCTCCTGACGCGGGAGACCGAGACTTTCAGCCATGCGCCGTGGAATGGCGTTGTCGAGATCCCAGGGTGGGAATTGTCCGCCCCATGCATTGAATTGCCAGTCCGCCACTTGTAGCCCGCCGTCATTTCGCCGCACAAAGATAGCGCCGTGGTCGCGGCACCAGACGTCATTCGTCGGATGGTTGTAGAGTCGGCAGCGCACGTCCTGCAGGAGGGAAGAAAGATGCGGGTGCAGGGAGGCGGCGGCGTTGATTCGTACCTCGGCGTGAGGTGAGATTTCGCGAGCGAGGGCTACGAAACGCTCCTCCAGATCGCGCAGAGAACCGTCCCAGAGGTCGGCTCGGTGGGGCCAGGAGAGCCAAATTGATTCAATGGTTTCCCACTCAGCCGGCCACCGCAGGTCGGTCCCGGAAACGGGGGACTCGGGCACATCTGTCCCATGAAAAGAGCGATCCCGACAGGCGTTTATGGCCGTATCATGTAGCATAACACATTAATGACATACGATGGAGGATGGACCAAGGCGCCTGACGGCACCTAATTACGAATTACGAATTACGAATTACGAATTACGAATTACGAATTACGAATTACGAATTACGAATTACGAATTACGAA
>CANPXA010000008.1 GCA_947585525.1 uncultured Akkermansia sp.
TGCACCCGGCATACCCAAACAGGTGGGGCACACATTTGTGTTCGGCTCGTAACCGAATCCCGCTCGGCATGAGCAAAACATCTTGGTGGCGGTTTTGATTTGGCAATGGACCTCAAGACCTATGGTAACCAGATAATCGGTGGCAGACATAAAAATTACTGAGGAGGAGTTAGTGTTACACCCTCGTGGAGGGCATCATCTAAATCGGTGCGAAAACTTGCGTCAAAAACGTCGTCAAAACATTCTGAATGCGTGCAGCTTAAACTCTCATAGACGTCATCCAATGCGTCAGAAAAGGTATCGAATTGCTCGCTGTCATACCCGGGCAAACCCACGATACGCACGATTTCGTTGCGAATTTTCCAGAGGATCGTCTCAAGTTCGCGACAGACGCCCAAGAGTTCCTCGCGGTTCTGCTGCGGAAAGTTGAAGGTACAGAGACGCAACTCCGGTTGCTTGTCACTCATCTTTTTAGCTATTTCATGTAATTCCGGCGCAATCCGTGTGGCCGTAGAGGCGTCCTTGACCATCGCCAGGAGTTCCAGGAGTTGCCCGTCCGATCCCTGTAACCCACGCAACCGGCGTATCTCCACCACAGCCGCACCCGGCGTGAGTACCAATGAGGTCGTGTGGAGGTAAATCTCCCCTTCATCGCTGAATACCCCCTCCCTGATGGCCTTAGTAAAAGCACGTGTCAGTTCTGTCGATCCGTAGCAACGAGCCCGACAAAGACTCGTGAACTCATCGCAGAGCTCTTCATACGCCTCCGCGATGCGGTACGTGTCGTTGTCGAGAGCTTCAACATCAAGAGCCTGAGAATCAGAGTCAAACATAGCGTTACTCAGTTCCGCAGATTCCTCTACCAAACGAGAAAACTTCCCCGCGGCACCGTCAGCCGTCTCTTTGTTCATCACACCGGAAAGCAACAGCCACATCTCATTTGTCACACGAAGCAGGCGCGATGCTACGGCTCCCCCTTCGTTCTCCATCTTTACGCCGTCGGATGCGGCAAAAACCGGCTGCAGCAGCGTCACCGCCACGCTCAGCATGCCAAACATCCGTCCGATTTTCTTCATCTCGGGCTCATTCTACACGCAATTCCCCGCGTTTTCAAGTCCGACTTTTAACAGTGAGAAAGCGGAGCGAGATATGCCCGACCGAGTATGTCCCGCCGAATGGAAAACAAAGAGGAAAACCGACGGGATGGTGAACCCATTGGTGCGTTTTTATGACATGCTATGACGCGCGAGGAACTTGGCACTCTTCTTAACACGGTGATATGATAAGCAAACGTGAAACAATGTGATTTATGTGGGAAGCCCGCTTCAATCTTTTTGACACAGATCAGCAACGGGAAAATGAAGGACCTTGCGCTCTGCAGAGACTGCGCGCGCGCGCGCGGCGTGTTCGATCCGCGAAAACTCTCTCTCTCGCACAATGTTTTTCCTGCCGAGCTGAGCGGCGAGGTGGAGGAATTTATCCGTCGGATGTTGGATGGAGTCCTGTCAGAAGGAGATGAAGAGGGAATCGGCGAGAAATCCTCTCCCCTGCCGGATCTGCTGACGAAATGTCCTACCTGCAATTACTCGCTGGAGAATTACCGTGAGCTAGGTATGCTGGGTTGTCCTGAGTGCTATAAAATTTTTGCTTCAGAGCTGACAAGTCCCCAAGGGTCTTCGAATTTGGAGACTATGGCGCACGACCCCGGTGCCGCGCCCGACTTCGGAGATTCACCCGACATGGAGAGGAAGAGGCTGGAAACGCTGCTACAGATCGCCGTCAACGAAGAAAATTACGAGGAGGCGGCTCGCTTGAGAGACCTCATCAAAACGCTGCCGAAGACGTGAAAAAAGGAGATTTCCAGAGACTCGCCGTCAATCCACCGGCCTATGCCAACTACTTCGGACAGCCACGAGTCTTGCTCGGCACACTGGGTATCGTGGAACTCAACATCAACGGTTTCCCCTTCCCCGGCTGGAGCACCGTTGAAAAATCACGTCAGGTCGCTCATATCATCCTGCCTGTCTTGAACAAGCTGAAGGGAGTCAACTGGAGCTTCCAGTCGGAGATGAGTGAACTTGATTCTATCCAACGACGCTTCCTGCTGGAACGAATGCAGATCACCTATGCCATGGCGGCTCGGAATGAAGCCTGCCACGTACTCATCAACGACAAGCAAGATATGGAAGCCTACGTCAACGATGAGGAAGAGCTGCTCATCCTTCGATTTTTTCCAGGTGAGGAAGACAGCATCAGTCGCGCAGAGGATACGTGCAGGAAGCTACGCGATGAACTTACCGAGTTGTTGCCCGTCGCTCGTCATCCGAAATTTGGCTATTTATCTGCCTGCCCTGAGAAAACGGGATCCGGTCTGTGGTACTCGTTCCTGTTGCACACGCCGGCCATGCAGATACTGAATGGCAATCGTCAATTGCAGACCGAACTGGAACAACTGGTGCCCATGGATCCTCAGCCTCTCTTCCCACGAGGCAACGGAGCCCATGCCGGTCTCTACTGGTTGCACACCTACACCATTTCTTTTGGGAAGGCTGCCCGAAGAACGATGGAGAAACTGCACATCGCCGTGAATGACATCATCGCCTTGGAACGCAGAGCCCGGACAAGGCTGCTGATGGAACCCAAAAAAAGACAGAAATTTCTCGCCTTGCTGGAGAAAATGCTTGTGAAAACAGAGAGAGGGGAGGTGAAAACTTTCAACGCCTCTCTGGAGGCCCTGAGCGCTCTGCAATTGGGACACGAACTCGGATTGCTCCGAGCCCGCAGATCGAAAGCCTCCACGACCAAACTCTTCTCCGCAGCCTATTTCGACATCGCTCCGACCTCCCTCGCCCTCAAGCAAAAACTCCTCTCCCCCCGTAGGCGGCACGAAGCCCGCATCGACTATCTTCGCAAATTAGTTCACGAGAAACTCGAACTCCAACCTACCTTTCGTCAACAGAAATCATGAATAACTTTACCCCGAGAGCTCAACAGGTGATCAGTCTCGCCCGTCGCGAGGCCATTCGCTTTCATCACAACTTCATCGGCGCCGAACACATCCTGCTCGGTCTCCTCAAGTTGGGTCAAGGCTTCGCCATCCCCGTGCTTGTGCAAGAAGGCGTCAACATCCCCGCCACGATCGATTTTATCGAAAAATCACTCCTGCCGGGCAACTCGACCACAGAACCGGAGGGATCCCTGCCCTACACACAGCGAGTCAAACGTATCCTCGAGATAGCCGGGAGCGAGGCCCAGTCCCTCAATCAACCTTACGTCGGCACCGAACACATCTTGCTCGCTATCCTCAAAGATGAGGATGGGGTCGCTCACCACGCCCTCACCAAAGCCGGAGCCAGCTACGAGGACGCTCGCCGCAGAATAGCCGCGTCACAACAGGAACATAAAGATGAACAGCAAGAGGCACCGGAAGACTTTAGTTCGGACGACGACGATGATGATGAGTTCGGAGCTTTCTTCAATGCCACCCCGCACACAATCGGCAGCGGCAACAACGGACAAAATCAAAAACGCGCCTCCGCCCTCATGACTTTTGGCAGAGATCTCACCGCACGTGCAGCGAAGGGGGAACTCGATCCCGTCATCGGTCGGGTGAAAGAGATCGAACGCGTTATCCAAATCCTTTGCCGTCGCACGAAGAACAACCCCGTTCTGCTCGGAGAAGCCGGCGTCGGCAAGACTGCCATCGTCGAGGGCTTGGCACAGATGGTCGCCGAAGGCAACGTGCCTGAGTTTCTCATCGGGAAGCGCATCATCTCACTCGATCTCCCGATGATGGTGGCGGGCACCAAGTATCGCGGACAATTTGAGGAAAGGCTCAAGGCTGTGATGGATGAGATTCTGCGTGACAAGAACGTCATCCTCTTCGTAGATGAAATCCACACGCTTATCGGAGCCGGGTCTGCGGAAGGCTCCATGGATGCTTCCAACATCATTAAGCCCGCCCTCTCCCGCGGAGAACTCCAAGCCATCGGCGCCACCACTCTGGAGGAGTTCCGCAAGTACATGGAAAAAGACTCCGCTTTCGAACGCCGTTTTCAGCAAGTAGCTGTCGGTGAACCTAGTACGGAGGAAACCCTCCTCATCCTTAAGGGTCTGCAAACCCGATATGAGGAACACCACCACGTGCACTACACTCCTCGCGCCCTCGAATCCGCCGTACAGCTCTCGAAGCGCTACCTCACCGGACGTTTCCTCCCGGACAAGGCGATCGACGTGATTGATGAAGCGGGCGCGTACAAGCGGGTGGCGCGCATGATGCGGCCGCCGGAACTCAAGAAAATCGAGCAAGAATTGACCGACCTGCGCAATGAAAAACTTGATGCGGTCAAACAACAAAAATTTGAACACGCAGCCAAACTTCGCGACAGCATCGCTGTCCTTGATTCTTCCCTCAAAGAAAAGCTCGAGACATGGAAACACGTCATGGACAACGACTACGTGGATGTTGACGAAGAAGATGTGATGACGGTGGTTTCCAAATGGACCGGTATCCCGCTCGCTCGGATGGAGGAAAAGGAAGCAGAGAAGCTCCTGCACATGGAGGAAGAGTTGCGCAGTCGCGTGATTGGTCAGGATCAGGCGTGCTCCGCCATCTCACGTGCCTTGCGCCGCAGCAGAGCCGACATTAAGGACCCCAATCGACCCATCGGCTCTTTCCTCTTCATGGGACCCACCGGTGTCGGCAAGACCTACCTCGCCCGCAATCTCGCGGAACTCATGTTCGGCACACAGGATGCTCTCATCCAGGTTGACATGAGCGAATACATGGAAAAGTTCAGCACGAGCCGTCTCATCGGCTCGCCTCCGGGCTATGTCGGCCACGATGAAGGAGGACAACTCACGGAAAAGATACGTCGCAGACCGTACGCGGTCGTTCTCTTTGACGAGATCGAGAAAGCTCATCCGGATGTGATGAACCTGCTGCTCCAGATATTGGAGGACGGGAGCCTCACGGATTCCATGGGACACAAGGTGAATTTCAGCAACACCATCATCATCCTTACCTCCAACGTCGGAGCGTCCCTCGCCAACTCACGGGGGCAAATGGGATTTTCCTTTTCGGGTGATGACGAGGGTGACTACGAGGCGATGCGGGAACGCATTTCAGAAGCCGCCCGCAAGCAATTTCGTCCGGAATTCATCAACCGCTTCGATGATCTCATCGTCTTCCGCCGCCTCGCACAAAATGATCTTGAGCGGATCGTTCAACTTGAGACAGACAAACTCATCCGCCGCCTCGCGGATAAGCAAATCCATCTCAAACTCTCACCTGAGGTCATCCGCATGATCGCTGAAAAAGGCAGCGACACTCAGTACGGTGCTCGTCCCATCCGGCGTGCCATTGAAACACTTCTGGAGGATCCGATTGCTGAAGCCATGTTGCGGGGCGAACTCACCGCCGGTCGTACCTCTGAGGTGTTGCGTTCGGATACGAATTCCTCCTCTATTCGCTTCAGTGAGGAAGAACTCACACCCAAACCCAGGAAAAAGACAAGGCGAAAACCCGCCTCCGACGAGGCAGAGCAACAGCCTGCCTCAACTCGAGGAAAATCTCGGAAAAAGTCCTCCCCTAAAAACTGAGCGATACGATTGACGATTTGGATGCTAGCGCGCTACGCGCGGAGATGCAAAGCGCCCGACGGTCCCGTAGAGGGCGCACGCGAAGCGGGCGGGCAGGGCGATTGGACAAAAGCGCAGCTTTTGCCCGCAGGGCGCTGAGGTAGTGCGGTACCGAAGCGTCAAAGCAAATACGCAGCGGAATTTTTGAAACGATGCGGGTTGTTGGTTCGAAAGCGGCCGGAGTTTCGCTATGCCATCTTGCCGGCTCTGCTTCCATCGTCCATGAATTGCCGTCATGCAGGCTTTACTTCCCTCACCTGGGAAACGCAGGGGGAATGGGGTGATTGAGTCTGGAAACAATTTCTTGGGACAAATGTGAAAATCGCCGCGGTTTCTTCATTTTGGACTTGTAATGGGTTCGAAAATGTGTAAAATGTCGCTCGGTTCAGAGCAACGAGCTGTAGCGCAGTCTGGTAGCGCGCTTCGTTCGGGACGAAGAGGTCGCAGGTTCGAATCCTGTCAGCTCGATTTTGTAAGCATCTGGATCGACTGCTGAAAGGATGGGTAAGAAGGCTGTCTGCGTTACAAGCGGACAGTGTACCGAAGCCGAGCAACCCGAATACCGTCTTCCACGGATTCGCCGCTCACGACGTACCTTTCTCAGCTTTCTCCTGTCCATCCTCTCGGTCAGCTTACAGTTTAACAAATATAAGAATACGCAACTATGTCCGGTCACAACAAATGGTCGAAAATCAAGTTCACGAAGGCGGCAGCCGACGCGAAGAAAGGCAAGATATTTGCGAGATATTCGCATGAGATAACCCTGGCCGCCAAAAGCGGCGGCGGAGACGTGGACACGAATCCGCGGTTGAGAGCGGCCATTGAGGGCGCCAAAGCTGTCTCCATGCCGAAGGAAAATATCGACCGGGCCATCAAAAAAGGAACAGGAGAGTTGCAGGGAGCGACCATCCAGGAGGTCACCTACGAGGGCTATGGTCCGGGTGGAACCGCCATCATTGTGGAGGTTGCCACGGACAACACGAATCGCTGTTCCTCCGAAATCCGTACTATTTTTTCACGTAATGGAGGCAACATGGGAACGCCCGGCTCAGTGGCCTACCAATTTGACCGCAAGGGCGAGGTGCGCATTGTGGATGTAGGATTGAGCGAAGATGCCGCCATGGAGCTGGCTATGGATTGTGGGGCGGACGAATTTGAGGCGGGAGAAAATGAGGGCGAATGGGTGTTCACCTGCCCGCCGACGGAGATGTCCAATGTGTCGGATGCTCTCTCTGCAGCGGGGAAAAATGTAACGGGAATGAAACTTGTCTCAGTGGCCCAAAATCCAACGGAGATCACGGATCTTGAGACTGCCCAAAAGGTGATGAAGCTCTATGACCTGCTGGACGATTACGACGACACGATGAACGTCTTTACAAACTTTGAGATTAGGGAGGACATCCTTGAACAACTCGCCTGAACAGCCCCATGGGGAGGGAGATGAGAAAGTTTTTCACCTCAAATCCTTCCATCCACCCTACGATGCGCAGGAAAACCATCGTCCGAACTCCGGAGATCCCACTTCTCCGAAGCAACGTCCCCGCCCCTTTCGTCCGCAACGGCATTCACCCTCCGATGAGTTTCCTCAGCGCCCCGCGCAGCACCGTTCCCCATACCAACGCAATCCCCGTTTCGATAGAAATTCACCCCCCGATCGCAACTTCAACCGTCGCCGAGACTCGCTCCCATCCCGTCCGCAAAAACGTCCGCGCAACCTCCCCAAATGCAATGTGGAAGGCAGCGAAAATCAGCTGACACGTGCTTACGTGCCGGTGGGCGAACCGGAGGAATTGATAGGGCTGCTGGAAATTACCGGCAAGGGGTTTGGTTTCATCCGCGTGCCGGACAATAATTGGGCTCCTTCCACGGAAGCTGTCTATGTGCCGGCTGACATCATCCGGGAATACAAGCTGCGTCCATTCGTCCAAGTACGCGGTATGGCTCAAAAGTACGAACGCGGTCACCAGCTTATCTCCGTGCTGGAAGTGAACGGACAATCCCCCGAAAAGGCAGCCGCTAACCCACACTTCGATGACCTGAAGGCCATCAACCCCACGGAACGCATCTCCTTTGAAACGGTTTCGGATCGCTACACGACTCGTACCCTCGATCTCGTGGCTCCCGTCGCTCGCGGTCAGCGCGGGCTCATCGTTGCTCCTCCCCGCACGGGTAAGACGACCCTGCTTATGCACATTTCGGAGGCCGTCATGGAGAAGTACAAGGAAGACATACACCTGATGGTTCTGCTCGTGGATGAGCGCCCGGAGGAAGTCACCGAGTTCCGACGTGCCCTGCCGGGAACCGAAATTTATGCTTCCAGCAACGACAGCGGTATCCGTGAACACTGCCGCATGGCGGAAATGTGCATCACTCGGGCCAAGCGCCTCGTCGAGGCCGGTCGCCACGTGCTCATCGTGATGGATTCCATCACTCGCCTTGCCCGCGCGTACAACAATGTGGACAAAGGCAGTGGGCGTACCATGAGCGGCGGTATCGATGCACGCGCTCTGGAGATGCCTCGCCGACTCTTCGCCGCCGCTCGAAACACGCGTCAGGCCGGTTCCCTCACCATCCTTGCCACAGCTCTCATTGAAACGAACAGCCGCATGGATGAACTCATCTTCCAAGAGTTTAAAGGCACCGGCAATATGGAGCTCGTCCTCAACCGCCGCATCGCCGAGATGTATATTTACCCCGCGGTGGATATTCTCAAGAGCGGCACCCGACGCGAAGAACTCATCTTGCCCGAGTGGATGCTTGAGAAGATACATCTCATCCGTAGAGCGCTGGCGGGACACAAACCCCCGGAGGCCATGGAGCGTCTGCTCTTCTTCATGAAACGCTGTCCGAGCAACTCTCAAATGCTCGTCAATCTTAAGACCCGCTGATCACCTGAGACGCCGGAGGCGCCTCAGTTACGAATTACGAATTACGAATTACGAATTACGAATTACGAATTACGAATTACGAATTACGAATTACGATTTGGAGCCTTTTTTTATCAAGTTCTATCAAAATACGGGAAGAGAAACATTTCGAGGAAGCCCAAGACAAGGCGTGCAAATGGGAACCATGCTGTGGAAACAACGATGAAGAATAAACTACGAGGATCATAGCAATCCAAAAGCCTTCACTATGACAAAGGAAATAAGGTTAATCATCATTCATTACGTTCCGCAACTGCTTGGGTTTCTTTGCCTCCTTATACCTATGGCAGTGACGGGAAACATAGGAATCGAATTTATTGCACTGAGTTTTTTCTTCTCCGGTTTTGGGAGTATGAATACTCTGTTGAATCGCATGACCGGTTTCCCCAAAACACCATCTAAGGAAGAAAGCGATCTACTCCGTCGATGTCATTACAGAGCAATTTGCTCTGTTTCCCTATTCACCATACTATCATTTATCTATTATATGGTGGCGCTTGAGAGTACGGCAACTGACGTCGTCATGCCATGGTATTTCAGATTTGTGTTCGTCGCCTTTTGTTTATGCTATCTCTACATACTCCTCCTGTTATACTTTTCTCTCTTGATACCTGCCACATTGATGGCTTATTTTCTGGTAGGTCAGAATACTCAGAAGGTGGTTCAAGTAAGTTTTTATCTGGGCATGGTACTGGTTGCGGTTGCAATATCTTATCTTCATCCCTATTCAGATTTTCCCGGTCTTTCAAACAAGATTTCAGCAGAATCATACGTGGAAGGTGTACAATTTCTTGTTTGGCTTCTGTTCGGGGTATACAGTGTTTACTTGACACACATAATAGACAGCGTGAGGATTTTTTTCAGAGAAAGAAGAAAAAATTCGCAGGGAGAAGGAATCAAACTTTACAAACGAAAAGATATCGTTTTAACGGTCATATTTACTGTCCTGCTGACGTCACTTGTCGCAACCGCTTTTTATTGGCATATCGGTAATTGTGAATAGCAAGAACAGAATTTACATGGAATAAACGATGATATCAAAAATCATGACAACAAGGGTTCATCATGATGACGAATCTAAAGAACTCATCCGCACACGTTGATGATTCGAAAAATCTGCGCAACGCGCACATTATTAATAAATCGTACATCGTAAATTGACTCGTCGGCACCACACTGCCTCCTCACCCTTCGGGCAAAATGCTCACGCATTTTTTTGTCCAACCGCTCTTACCGCCCGCTACGCGTGCGCCCTACACGGGACCGTCGAGCGTCTTGTAAATCGTACATAGCAACCGCATTTTCTAATGCGGTTGCCGTGGAGCCAGGGAGACGGCATGGCATAACTCCCGCCGCTTTCTCATTAACGACCCGCGTTGCTTAAAAATTCCGCTCCGCATTCGCTTTGACGCTTCGGTACCGCACTACCTCAGCGCCCTGCGGGCAAAAGCTGCACTTTTGTCCAATCGCCCTGCCCGCCCGCTTCGCGTGCGCCCTCTACGGGGCCGTCGGGCGCTTTGCATCTCCGCGCGTAGCGCGCGAATTCCCTGAAATCGTCCATCGTAATTCGTAAATCGTAAATAGGCAAATGCATTTTCAATGCATTTGCCCCGATCTGTGATTGACGAGTGGAGCGACTCCGTGTAAACTTGGAGCATGAGATTTGAGAGTATCAATGGACTGAATGTCGTGACGGCGAATGGGGGCGAGGTACGAGGCACACTCTTTGTTCAGGTGACTCAGAAACTGCAACGCACGACAAAGAACGGAAAACCCTACTTGGAAGTGCTGTTGGCAGATACGGACGGCAGTTTGTCGCTCAAGGCCTGGGAAACGGCCCCATGGTACACAGATTTTTGTTCAAGTGCGATCAATCAGGGAATTGCTGTGGAGGCGCTTTGGCGCAACACGCCGTACGGTATGGAGGTCGGAGATGTGAGAATACGACCGTTATCGCCGGAGGAAGAAGAACAGATGCTTATCGGGAGTGAGGAACTTCGGTCGCGCCAGGCTGAGGATTGGAATGAGCTGTGTCGGCTGGTGGAAGAGATAGGCGACCCTCGGCTGGCTCAGCTCAGCAAGCTCCTGTTGGAGCGCTACGGAGACAAATTCCGGCGAGCGGCGGCGGCAAGGGGGTACCACCACGCTCGGAGAGGGGGTCTTGTGGAGCACACGGCCGGTGTCATGCGCACGGCGGATGCTTTATGCAAGGCCTATCCGCAATTAAATCGAGATTTGATGCTTGCCGGGGCTCTCTTTCACGACTGTGGCAAAATATGGGAGAATGGTTTCCCGGAGCATGGATTGACCATGCCGTACTCCGACGCAGGGGAATTACTGGGACATATTTCCATAGGTATTGAGGTGATCAATCGGCTGTGGACGCAACTCAACGTGGGGGAGAGGAAAGAGGCGTGGGAGAAGCTGACGCCGAGTTCGGAACAGGTACGACTGCACTTGCTGCACCTCGTCGCTTCCCACCACGGGAGTATGGAGTTCGGGTCGCCGGTTGTGCCCAAGACACCGGAGGCTTTTGCTTTAAATCACGCGGATGACTTGGATGCAAAAATGGAGATGCTGCGTGGAGCCTATGAGACCTCCCCTGCTCTCTCCAACCACATACGGCAGCGTAAGTTGCCTCTGCCCGGCAATGTGGCGGATCCGCTGCCGCGTGTTGATGAAACGAGGGAAAGATAAAATGATAGAGAGCATTTTGAGCATCCTTGCCGTGTGCGGTACCTTGGCTCTGTCGCAGTTGAGTCCGGGTCCGGATGTCATCTTTGTGTTCCGCACATCGCTGGCGCAGGGGTTTCGTCGCGGATTTGCCGTGGCTCTGGGTATCAACATAGGTTTTCTCATTCAAAGTATCGTTGCCTGTACGATTGGCGTATGGGTTCTGGAGCAAAGTTGGAGTCGCTGGCTGATCGTCGGGGCCGCCTGCTGGCTGCTCTATCTCGCCTGGAAAATTTTTCCCAAAAAAGCGTCCGAAGCTCTGACGCTAGACACTCAGAGGGAGCAACAGGAGGGATGTCTCTCCCTCGTAGGCCAGGGCTTCCTTTGCAATATCCTGAATCCGAAGTGTATGCTCTTTATCCTCGCGCTCTCCACCGATGCCCTCCGGCGACATTCCGGGGTGAATTGGTATATGCCGGTATTGGTGGCGAGCCTCTTTGTGGCGAGCTTGGCAGGTTGGGCGCTTTGGAGCGGATTGTTGCAGTGGACTCCCCTACGCCACGCGTATCTGCGGCACACGCGCGGCGTGGATGCCGTGTTCTCGTTCATCTTGGCTGTATTCGCCATTCTTCTCTTGCTGCGATGAAGGAAGAATCTCGTCGCCCTGCACCCAGCAACCCCCTCATTGCTCTTGCTCCCATGCAGGACGTGACGGATATAGCCTTCATGCGCACACTCTCGCGCATCGGGTGCCTGCCCGATTTCTTCATGACGCCTTACCTGCGCAGCACACGCACTACCTGCGCCATGATGGATTCCCCTCTGCGCTGTATCATGGAAAACGAGACAGGGGTGCCCATTTGGGCGCAACTTGCAGGGAGTGAGGTGGAGGCGTTGCAGCGTGATGCACGGCGTCTGCTGGAGCTACCGATTGCCGGCATCAATCTCAACGCCGGATGTCCGGCCCCACTCGTAAATCGTCACGGTGCGGGGGCGGCTCTTCTCAGAGATCGGGTAAAGCTGAAAGAAATTTGCTGCGCCCTGAGGGATATCCTTCCGACAGGACAGTGGAGCGTAAAATGCAGACTCGGGTGGGAAGATGTCACCGAGTTTCCCTACATTCTGGATGCTCTCAGACCGAGCAATCCCGACCTCCTCATGGTCCATGCCCGCACGCGAAAGCAGCTTTATAGCGGTTCTCCGGACGTGGTCACTCTACGGCGCGAGATCGGGAATATGAACTGTCCTGTCCTGGGAAACGGAGACATCAACTCGGTAGAACAGGCATTCACATGGTTGCGCCATGTGACGCCGGCAGGCATCCTGATCGGTCGCGGTGCCGTACGCAACCCTTATCTACTGCGTGAACTGATGGGAGGCAAGGCCGCAACCCATCACGAGATGCAACAATACTACCTCACCCTCATCGAAGAGACGGGGAAAACCCTCAAGCGCGCCACTCCGATGTCGCACTGCAATCGCATGAAAAAATATCTGGCGTTTTGTTATGAAGATTTTCTGCCGGAGATTGAACACGACTTGCGTCGCTGCACGGATCCAATCGAGATGGAAAGACTCCTGATAAGCACATCCGTCCCAAGAAAAAGCGAGCCCAACAGGCGGTTATCGGTGAGTGATGCAACATAAGCCGTTTATTATGGACGATGGACGATGTAGAAAATTCGCGCGCCGTTGGCGCGGGATATGCAATGCACAAACATTGGCGGAGGGGAAAACCACGGATGTCGCTACGAGGAACGCGTCCGGAGTTACGTCATGCCGTCTCCCTGGCTCTGCCTAAATAAATCGTAAATCGTACATAGCAAACGCATTTCTAATGCGTTTGCCCTGGGGACACGTGTGAAACTTGACAGGATCCTAATTTTAGGCTACAGTGTCCGGGTCTCAGAGATGTTCCCACCTCTGTCCGGGGTAGGAGGAACCACCCTCCCACCGCAGAAAACGACCTCCACCTGAACCAGCAACATGACACCTCCAGACGAAACGCCGCAACCTCCGTACAGCAAGGGACTTAAAGGCATTGTGGCAAACCTGACGCGCCTGAGTGATGTGCGCGGCGAGGAGGGTCGTCTGTTGTACTGCGGTTACGACATTGAGGATTTGGTGGATCTGTGTTCGTATGGTGAAATTATCTATCTGCTGCTCAACAAGAGGTTACCCAATCGACAGGAATTGGAGGGACTGCAGCAGAGATTGCGCCGGGATCGTGCGCTTCCGCAACCCATCCTGGACTTCTTCAAAACAGCGACCAAAACAGCCCGTCCGATGAGCGCCCTACGAACGGCGGTCTCCATGCTGGGTATGTATGACGACCGGACGAAAGATCCCACTCAGATGAAGGAAATAGGGCTTTCGCTCATCGCAAAGCTTCCGGTCATGGCGGCTTACTACTACCGCACCTGTCAGGGATTGGATCTGCCCCCCATTCGCACGGATCTCGACGAGGCGGCGCATTTCCTCTGGCTGCTCAAAGGGAAAGAGCCCGACCCAAATGAGGCGCACATTCTGGACGTAGCGTATATTCTTCATGCCGATCATGGCATGAACGCGTCCACTTTCTCCTCACGTGTCACAGCTTCCACGCTATCGGACATGTACTCCTGCATCACGTCCGCCATCGGGACCTTGAAAGGACCTCTTCACGGCGGGGCCAACGAAGCGGTTATTGAGATGCTCAAGGAGATAGGGGAAGAATCCAACGTGGAGGCCTATATCAATGAGAAACTCGCGCACCACGAGAAAATCTTCGGCATCGGACACCGTGTGTACAAGACACTCGACCCGCGCGCTCCGCAATTGCGTCGCATTGCAATCCGTCTCACTCAGACCATAGGAGAACCCAAGTGGATCCGCATGAGCGACATGATTGCCAAAATCCTACGTGACCGCAAAAATCTCAACGCCAACGTCGATTTCTATTCCGCCACTGTTTACTACAGCCTCGGGATTCCCACCCGTATGTTCACCACCGTCTTCGCCATTGCCCGCGTTGCCGGCTGGGTGGCGCAAATCCTCGAGCAGTTGGAGGATAACACCCTCTTCCGCCCGCTCTCTCGCTACGTGGGAACCAATGAACCCCTCCTTGTTCCCATGCTGGACATGAGATAAAAGAGAGAGGGAAAGCGCCCCTGGCGCCTATTTACGAATTACGAATTACGAATTACGATTTGGATGCTAGCGCGCTTGCGCGCGGAGATGCAAAGCGCCCGACGGCCCCGTAGAGGGCGCACGCGAAGCGGGCGGGCAGGGCGATTGGACAAAAGCGCAGCTTTTGCCCGCAGGGCGCTGAGGTAGTGCGGTACCGAAGCGTCAAAGCGAAATCGCAGCGGAATTTTTGAGCAACGCGGAGCGTTAATGGGAAAGCGGCGGGAGTTACGCCATGCCGTCTTGAAAGCTTTGCGACATCGTCCATAACCAATGGGTTATGTTGCATCACCCATCGACAGGCTCCTGTTGGAATCTCGTTTTTCATGGGACACGCACATAGTTCTGTGCGTTTACCTCGGGGAAGGGAGAAGCAGCCAACCCTACCATGTCAGTTAATTTGCGGCATGGTGATCAAAAGCGACTACATTCCCCTTGCAAACAGGCACGAGCTGTGATAGGATGACGCGCGCTGAGGCACCGGCTCACGAGTGAATATACCAACAGCTATTCGATATGATCAAGTGGATTCTCAATAAAATTGTAGGATCAAAAAATCAACGGGAAGTACGCAAATTGCGTCCCGTCGTGAAACGCATTCTTGAGAAGGAAGCAGAATGGAAAGAGAAGGATGAGGAATTCCTGCGTGGCAAGACACGCGAGTGGCAAGCTTACCTGCATCGCTTCACGCCCATTGATATGCCGCCTCGCGGTATCATCCTCGCCGCCTCACAGGAGCAACTCGACCAGTACGCGCAGACACTCAACACCCGCTTCGACGCCCTGCGCGATGTCTTCCCCAAACTCCCGCACATTGACGCCACCGTCGAGTCCATCGAAGAAGGAAAGAAAGCCTTTGTCGAGATTGAGCCAAAGTTCGACAAGCTGCGCAGTAAGTATCTGGACAGCATTTTACCCGAGGCTTTTGCCGCGGTTAAATTGGCCGCGCGCCTCATGTGCGGCAAAGTCATTGACGTGTGCGGCACACCGACGGAATGGAATATGGTGCACTTTGACGTGCAGTTGTTGGGGGGTGTGGCTCTGCATCGGGGATTCATTGCGGAAATGGCGACGGGGGAGGGAAAGACGCTCGTAGCGACGTTGCCGGTGTACCTGAACGCATTGACGGGGCTGGGGGTGCACGTTGTGACGGTGAACGACTACCTGGCCAAGCGCGACTCGATGTGGATGGGAGCCCTCTTCAACTTCATGGGACTCACGGTGGGTTGCATTCAGAGTCTCATGCCCAATGATCAGAGGCATTTGCAATATGCCTGCGATATCACCTACGGCACCAATGCCGAATTCGGCTTCGACTACCTCCGCGACAACGGCATGGCCACCACGCGTGAGGCGCAGGTGCAGCGCGGTCACTACTTTGCCATTATTGATGAGGTGGACTCCATTCTCATCGATGAGGCGCGCACGCCGCTCATTATCTCCGGTCCCGCCGTCATCGAAACAGAGCAACAGTACGACAAGCTCAAGCCCATCATTGAAAAGGTGGTGAAGGCGCAGGTGGAACTGTGCAACAGCCTCATGACTCAGGCGTTTGACTACGCCAAGGAGGGCAATACAGAAGCCGCCGGACGCTGCCTGTACAAAGTCAAGCTCGGTATGCCCCGTAATCGCGCTTACATGCGTTCCCAGCAGGATCCCGAGTTGCGCCGCATGGTTGAAAAATATGAACTCTTCCTCTTCCAGGATCCTCGCAAGCAGGAGCTCTTCCGACTCAAGGAAGAACTCTACTTTGCTGTGGATGAAAAAACGCACGATGCCGATCTCATGGAGCGGGGGCGACAGTTGATCAGTCCCGGACACCCGGAGGATTTTGTCCTCCCCGACATCGGAACAGAATTCGTCAACATTGACGAAAATGAGCGACTCAGCGAACGGGAGAAGGAGACTCGCAAACAAGCCCTTACCAAGAAGTTGGAAGAAACAGGCATTCGCCTGCATACGACGAGCCAGCTGCTCAAAGCCTACACCATCTACGAGCGTGACAAAGAATACGTCGTGAAGGACGGAAAGATCGTCATCATTGACCAGAACACCGGTCGTGAAATGCCGGGTCGCCGCTGGAGCGAGGGTCTGCACCAGGCTGTCGAGGCGAAGGAGGGAGTGGAAGTGGAGGCCGAAAACATGACTTACGCCACCATCACCATCCAGAACTACTTCCGTCTCTACACACGTCTGGCCGGCATGACCGGCACGGCTGAAACGGAAGCGGCTGAGTTCCATGATATTTACCGACTGGATGTGCTCCCCATCCCGACGAATAAACCTTGTATCCGGGAAGATTTCAACGATCTCATCTTCAAGAGCCGCCGGGAGAAATTCAACGCCGTGGTCGCAAAGATTGTCGAGCTCCACAAAAAAGGACAGCCGGTACTTGTGGGGACGGCCTCCGTTGATGCCTCAGAGACGCTGTCTCGTATGCTCAAAATGGCGAAAATACCACATGAGGTGCTCAACGCAAAAAATCACCAGCGCGAAGCTGAAATCATTGCCCTTGCCGGACAGCGCGCCGCCGTAACCGTATCCACCAACATGGCGGGGCGCGGTACCGATATCAAACTGGGCGAAGGGGTGGCTGATCTGGGAGGTCTTTTCGTTCTGGGAACGGAACGCTACGAAGCTCGCCGAATTGACAGACAGCTTCGCGGTCGCTGTTCACGACAGGGCGATCCCGGCGCCTCCCAATTCTTTCTCTCCTTCGAAGACGACCTCATGCGCAACTTCGGCGGCAGCGAGCGCATGACCAAGATCATGGATCGATTCGGCATGGAGGAGGGTGAAGCCGTGGAGAACCGCCTCATGAATAAGATTATTGAGGGCGCCCAAAAGCGTGTGGAGCAGCGGAATTACATCTGGCGCAAGCATGTATTGGATTACGATGATGTGATGAATCAACAACGCACCATCGTGTACGCCATGCGCAATGATGCCCTGCTCTGTGAGGAACCCCGCATCATGATCTACGAGATTCTCGAGGAAGCCGTTCAGATGAAGTGCGAGAACTACATCGTGGACGACCACGATGGCACGGTGAACGCCGAAAATCTCCTCAACTGGGTGAACACCACCTTCCCCACCGGCTGGAGCGAAAAAGATGCCCAACTGGAAGGCAAAACGGCCAAGGAAGCAGCGGAACTCATCACCGCCCGCGTCCGTGAAATGTACGAGAAGAAAGTCAGTGGAGAACGCCCCGACTACGTGGATCAGATGGAGCGTCAACTCATGCTGCAAGCTATTGACAAAATGTGGCAGCGCCACATCAATGACATGGATGCTCTGCGGGAGGGCGTACGCCTCAGGGCACAGGGCCAGCGCGACCCGCTTGTGGAGTACAAACGCGAGGCGTATGGTCTCTTCGAGACGCTCATGCAGGACATCCAACTGGATATGCTCAGCCGTCTCTTCCGCAGCACGACCAACCTGAGTGCTTTTGAAGAATTCCTCGCAAGTCTCCCGGTCGCTGACTCAGACGCAGACCCGACATCCAATGATTTCCTCAACAACGGAGATCTCCTCACGGTCCTGCGCGATCGTATGCGTCTCATGCACGAGCAGGAACGACAAGCTATGGCAGATGCTGATGGACAAGAATCCCTCTCCGGAGCATTGCCGGAGGGTGTCGCCATGCAGCACGAGAAAAAAATTTCCCTCCCATCGCGTAAAAATCGCCTCGTCAACATCAGGTCGGAGAAGAATAAAAAGGGAAAGAAAGAGGCAAAAGCCCCTGTCTTTGATCCTCAGGACCCCTCCCCTTCCCTTTGATGCCGCTCCTACCACAGGTTGGTATGTCCTCGAACATCCGTTCAGTGTTAGAATACGTGCCCTATTTTCAGGGACGCCTGTTTGTGGTGCACATCAGTCGCAATTTGCTCGAAGCAGATGCTCTTGTGGATGCTCTGTTGGATGCTGATGCGCTGCATGAAATAGGCGTGCGTCTCGTGCTTGTGGCTGAGGGAGACGATGTCTCCGGTCTCGCGCACCGCGCTGACACCTGCGAGATGCACGCAGCCGCTGCCGGCGTTCCCCTCACGGATGGCGCTGCCGCCGTGGAACGCGTGAGAGAAATTATCGACCGCCGCCAAGTTGCCATCATCGCCTCCGGCGCAGAGGGCCGCTTTGATGAGGGTAGTGTTCGTCTCGCTGTTGAACTCGGCGCGACCAAATATATCTGTCTCCAAACCGATGAGGTGCCTTCCCGCGAAGGACAACCTATCTTTGCCATTGCGGAGAAGGAGGTGGAAAACTGCCTCGCTCAATGCAGTCACGCAGACGAACTTCAGACCGCAGCCTGTGTGTGTCGACGCGGTATCCCACGCGTGCATCTCCTCAATGGACGCCACCGCGGAGTTCTCCTGGATGAAATCTTTTCAGAGGAAGGAGTGGGCACCATGGTTCATGCTGATTCCTACCGAGAAATCCGTTCCGTGCAGGAGGACGATATCCCGGAACTTCTCTCCATGATCGCTCGTTGTGTGGCGGACGAGAAACTGCTCCAGCGTACCTATGAATCCATCCGTGACCAGATGCATAGCTACTACGTCTATACGTTGGATGACACCATCGTAGGCTGTGTGGCGCTCTATCCCTACCCGGAGGAATCCTGTGCGGAACTTGGCTGCCTGTTTATCAAAAAAAGCTACGAGGGACACGGGTACGGACGAGCCATGTGCCGCTTCGTAGAAAACAAGGCTCGGCAACAAGGATTCCGTCGGATATTTGCCGTCTCTCAGAGTGCAGTGGATTACTTCCGTAACCGTCTCCACTACGCACAGCTCTCTCGTTCCCTCCTTCCTCTCTCTCGCCTCCAAGCTCTCGAATCCAGCGGGCGCCAATCCGAAGTGTTCGGACGCGATCTGTGACCTGACACGCAGTGAAAATTTGCAGCTCAAGGAGAATCTGCAATAAATTTTGCTGGACAAATGTCCCAACCCCCGCTATACTCCGCCCACAGCATGGCAGGGTAGCTCAGTGGTAGAGCAGAGGACTCATAAGCCTTTGGTCGGGTGTTCAAATCACCTCCCTGCTAGAAAAATACTGTCTTTCTACGTCTGTCAGAAGTTGTAAGCGACTGACAGACGTATTTTTTTGTCTTGGCAAGGGGTTGAGAAGTATGGTAAAGAGGGGTCACATTTAGGGGCACATAGAAAATTCCCGTAGCGCCGGTGAAATCTGGACTCAACACGATTGTGAGCCGGATCATTAGACACCACTAGTTCAGCAAGCTCCTTCATAATCAATCGTGTAGGAGGTTAGTTTTTGTTGAAGCAGGCAATTCCATTTCTCCTGAGACGCCTCTGCCCGTTTTTGTCTCGTCTTGACGGAGAGGGGACGAGTGCTGTAGCATAAGACAGGGTGAAACAGGGACGAGAAAAGGAGGAACGGATTTATGCTGCGATAGACTTAAAGTCCTTCTATGCGTCAGTGGAGTGCGTAGAGAGGGGATTGGATCCGATGTGCACGAATCTCGTGGTGGCGGACGCAGGACGGACAGAGAAGACGATTTGTCTTGCTGTGACGCCGGCGCTCAAGGCGTATGGGATCTCCGGGAGACCTCGGTTGTTTGAGGTTGTCAAAACCGTAGAGAACATTAACCGCGAAAGGAACTACAGGTTTCGGGGAAAATTTCGCAACAGCAGCGCCAACTCGCGTGAACTGGAGCTTCATCCGGAATATGCTCTGGAGTTCATCACAGCTCCACCGCGCATGGCTCTCTACATCGACTACAGCACGCGCATACAAGGCATCTACTTGAAGTACGTAGCGCCGAAGGACATCTATGTGTACTCCGTGGACGAAGTTTTCATCGATCTCACCTCTTACCTGTCGCTCTACGGGATGAGCGCCGGTGCGCTCGTCAGGAAACTCATCCGCGAGATACTGGAGACCACGGGCATCACCGCAACGGCAGGTATCGGCACCAACCTCTACTTGGCCAAGGTAGCTATGGACATAGGAGCCAAACACATCGAACCCGATGCCGAGGGGATGCGTATCGCCGAGCTGGATGAAATGAGCTACAGGAAACAACTGTGGTGCCACACACCTATTACGGATTTCTGGCGTGTGGGACGCGGTACTGCGACACGTCTGAAAAATCACGGAATGCACACCATGGGAGATGTGGCGCGGCGATCCATAACGCATGAAGATACCCTGTATCAACTTTTCGGAGTGAACGCAGAATTGCTCATCGATCATGCTTGGGGTAGAGAACCATGCACCATCGCGGATATCAAGGCTTATGAACCCCGGCATCACAGCCTGAGCTCAGGACAGGTCCTCCCTGCCCCATACAGTGCAGCGAAAGGCCGGTTGATCGCACGCGAGATGGCGGACGCTCTCGCACTGGAACTCACGGAAAAGGGGTTGGTGGCGGAGAGTGTTTCTCTGACGGTACACTACGAGGCGTATCGAAGGACTCATCTGCCGCAGAAGAGGTCGGTCGATCTGCGCGAGGATCGGTATGGACGCATCGTACCGAAACCCGCCCATGGCTCATTTTTTCTGCACTCCTACACGGCATCCTCCAAATCTATCATCGAGGGTGTGGACAGCATTTACACGGCAGAGGTTGATCCACGGTTGGAAGTACGCCGTCTGACCGTATCCGTCAACAACGTGCTGCCGGAACATGAAGCCCCTGTCCGTCTTGTGCAGGGAGAACTCTTTACAAACGCCGGGGAAAGCATCTCCCCGAAGGAGGAAGAACTCGAACGAGAGCGCCGAATTCAGCAGACGGTGCTGGGTATCAAAAAACGCTTCGGTAAAAATGCCATTCTGAAAGGAATGAACCTGGAAGAGGGCTCTACGGCACGGCAACGTCATTCTCAAATTGGAGGACACCAAGCATGAAAACACAAGCTGAAAAAATTTACGCCGACATCCTTCTTCTCTCTCCTTCTCCATCTCAGAAGCATCCCCCCATGAGCATGCACGACAGAGCAGCACAGTTCTCTTACTTCGCCGCACTGGACACTCACGAGGAAGCCATTCGCGATGCAACGGTTCAGGCGGAAATTTCTGTGGACAATCGCGTGGT
>CANPXA010000009.1 GCA_947585525.1 uncultured Akkermansia sp.
TCCATGCGTTCCTGCGCTTCGTGGGAGCTGGAGAAAGAATACGCTCTTACGCGAAAGAGCATGCCCGCTATTTCTTCTTTTCGACGTACCCAGTGCGGAGCAATTTTCATCACAGAATTAACATGAGGGGAGTTAAAAAAAGTTTACTCAGCGCGAGCTTATTTGTCAAGATAGGCGTTAGTTCATTGCCAATTGACGATAGGAGACATCCGCACGGACGCATGGTAGGGATGCGTTGAATGAGTCCGGAGAAATTTCCTTGGGACACACGTGGAAAGCTGTTTTTGAGGGACGTCGGGGTGTCCGGGAGTCAAAAGAAGTATGCCGGAGTTTACAGATACATTCAGCGGGCTGGCGGCGGAACGGAAGTTGAGCCACAGCGAATTGGTGCGCGCGATCAGGTTCATGATTGCCGCGGAGTTTGAGGCGATTCAACTTTATGAGCAGCTGGCAGAGTCCACGGACAACGAGATGGCGCGCAAGGTGCTGCAAGATATCACCGAGGAGGAGAAGGAACACGCCGGCGAGTTTCGGCACCTGCTCACGTTGCTTGCGCCCGGTGATGAGGAACACTACGCTGAAGGGAGAGAAGAGGCGGCGGGGTACCTCAAGCCGTTGGTGGACGAGGAAGCTCCGGAGTGTGACTGAATGCCCTGTCTAATGCAAAACATCACGGGGGATCACTCTCCTTCACGAGGTGCACTGCGTTCCGTAAAGCGCATGAGTTCAGCGTTGAAGGAGAGCTCTACATCACCGGTAGGACCATTTCGGTTTTTGGCGAGTACAAGCGTAGCATCAGTTCCGGCATCTTTTCGTTCTTCATCGTCTTCTGCGTAGTAGGCGGAACGATAGAGCAGACCAACCATGTCGGCATCCTGCTCAATGGCGCCGGATTCTCGCAGATCGCTCATCATGGGAAGGCCTTTATTCTTTCCCGTGCGGTTTTCCGGTCCGCGGTTAAGTTGGGCAAGCACGATGATAGGGAGTTTGAGCTCCTTTGCGAGTCCTTTGAGACCCCCGGAGATTTCAGCAATTTCACGCTCGCGGCTGTTTTGAGCCTGTTTGGTGTGAGAGCGCATCAGTTGGAGGTAGTCGACCCCAATGGCGCAGAGATCCGGATTTTCTTTACGGATGCGACGTGCTTTAGCCCGAAGCTCGGAGATGGAGATGGCGGCCGTGTCATCGATGATGAGTTGACTGGACTTATAATCGTCGATTGCTTCGCGAAGGCTTTTCATCTGATCCTTGGTGAGTTTGCCCTGCTTGGAGCGTAACTCCTGTTTGCTCACCCCACTTTTAGCAAAGAGGAGGCGTTCGACGAGCTGAACGGAAGGCATTTCGCAGGAAAAAACGAGCACGGGCTTTTTGACCTCCAGTACAAGGTGTTCTACCACATTGAGGAGGAAGGACGTTTTACCCATCGAGGGGCGGGCGGCAATGACAAAGAGTTCGCCGGGCTTGAGACCATTGGTCATGAGATTGAGCTTGGAATAACCGGTTGTGAGCCCGAGAATGGCTCCGTCCCGGCTCATCATGCGCTCCATGTTGCCCACTGCTTCCTGGATGGCAGATTTGATGTCCCACTTGGCAGTGGGGGAAGTGCTGTTGCGTATCTGCATGACATCCTGTTCAGCAGAGTCGAGCAGCTCTGTGATGTCCCGTTCCTCCTCATGGGCGTTTTCATGAATTTTGTTGGCAGTGAGGATCATGCAGCGGCGCACATACTTTTCCTTGAGAATTTGGAAGTGTGCTGAAAAGAGAGCGGTGGAGGTGGCGTAGGTGAGGATGTCCATGAGCCCGGCGTGACCCCCGACCGTTTCCAACTGTCCGGAGTCGGAGAGCGCTTGGTCGATGGAGGTGATGTCCAAGGGTCTGTTGTCGTCGTACCGGGAGTCAAAAATATTCCAGAGCGTGCGGTGGGCCGGGATGTAGAAGAAATCTTCATTTATGCCGTTTTCCCGGCAAAGGCCGATGATGTTGGTGGGGTCAGCCGCCATCATGGACAACAAACTCTTCTCAATATTAGGAGCTTGCGGCATCACAACCGGCGTCTCCTTTGAGACCTCTTTCCGGAAATCCGGCTTGCTATTATCAGCCTTACTCATACCAACGGGCGCTCAGCTTAGCAAGTTCCACGAGAATTGACAAGCCCGGAGAGGATATCAACGCGATGTTTTTCAGTACGTACTTGATATCAAGGGGTGAAAAATATATTCCCCTCCGGGGATGCTCTAAAAAATACTTAAGATAAACTGAGCAAACAACATCACGGAGCGAGGACGGCGGGGACCCCGCTGTTGCCACAGGCAGAAATAGGACGTACCGCGATGCGAGAGACCCCATTGAACATCGAAGAAGGGAGCGTGACCGAGCGTCGAGACCCCGGCAAGATACAGAGAGTTGTCCACTGAGCGCCGCGACGAGCTTGGATAACCCACTTACGGGCGCTTGCATCGGCGGGTTGCCATGAAACGGAGACGCCCCGAGCCGTGTTGGTTGCCTGAGCTGTGGGCATGGCGGGGCGGGCGGAACCGCACCACGGCATGGCAGGAGGCACGGCGTAGCCGCGGTATCGAGCGGCGAGCTCCTTCTGGACTCCGCCGCGGTTGGAACCTATGGATCGCCAACTCCAGAAAAGTTGCCCGGAACTTTGGCGAGCCAACTGACGAGCCAGGTCAATCTGGCGCCCTATCTCGGAGGCGGGGCGGGTACGATCTTCAGAGCTCAGTATGCGTGCGGATGCGATGCCGGGCCAGACGGGTCGACGTGGGTTGATGGAGGACCACCATTGCATGAGGGTGGGGAAGCTCTGGGGGCTGTCGATGCGCCAGTAGAGCTGGGGGGAGAGGTAATCCACCCAGCCGTTGGCGAGCCATTTGCGGGCATCGCAGGCGAGGTGCTCGTAGGCATTGACACCGGCGGGGATGCCGGCGGGGACTCCCGGTTTCCAGACACCAAAGGGGCTGATGCCCACGCGTACCCATGGTTTGGAGGCTTTGACCGAAGAGTAGAGTCGTTGTACGAAGGAATCAATGGCCGCTCGGCGCCGGGCCGGATTCAAGCCGTCGGCTATATTGTGGTGGGGGGGGTAGGGGTAGAAATAGTCGTCAAGGTGTACACCGTCGATGTCATAGCGGCGCACGACATCCATGATAACTTGGAGGACGTGCTGTTGGGCGGCAGAGGATGAGGGATTGAGCAGGGTGGTGGAGCCGGCTCGTTTGATGAGCTCCGGACGACGGCGGGAAATATGACCGGAGCCGACGGGCTTTCCGCTGACCGTAGCACGGAAGGGATTGAACCAGGCATGCAGCTCCAGCCCTCGGCGATGAGCTTCCGAGATGGCGAAGGCGAGGGGATCATATCCCGGGTTGACGCCGGGACCGCTCAGCCAATTGCTCCAAGGCTCGATGGAGGAGCGATAGAGAGCGTCCGCATTGGGCCGTACCTGAAGAATGATGGCGTTGAGTCGGAGTCGGACGGCGGTATTAAGGATGGCGAGCAACTCGCTCTGCTGACGGGCGGCTGGGAGACCGGAGGAGGAAGGCCAATCGAGGTTGAAGACGGTGGCGACCCAGGCAGCACGGAATTCTCGGGCGGGTTCGGCGGCGTTTTCGTGAATGGGTTGCCAAGCTCCCACCATTCCCGCTAGGAGGAGGAAGGGGGCGAAAAGCAGATGGAAGAAGATCCTGCGCATCAAATGATCTCCTTAGCTCAACTTCAGAAAAGAACCGGGAAGATATTGATCACCAAAGGAACGGTTCCGAGAAGGATGATGACAAGAGCAGCGGCGGTGAGCACTCCTGTGCAGATCGGCGAGAATGAAACAGGCGACTCATTTTCATCGGGAGTTTCCCAATACATGGCTCGCAAAACCTTGAAGTAATAATAAAAACCGGCGGCAGCACAAATCACCATCACCACGAGCAACCAGAGGCTTAACCGGTCTCCTCCTCCGTTCATCGTGATTACCACGGAACGGAAGGAAAGCAACTTGGCGAGGAATCCGGCCGTGAGAGGGACACCCGCCAGCGACGCCAGGCACACCGAGATGAGGAACGACGTGCGGGGATGAGTGCGTCCGAGTCCGCGGAAGACGGAGATTTCTTCATGTCCGCGGGAGATTCGTAACTGCGACACGGCATAAAAGAGGGCGAGGGTGGCAATTGCGTACGCCACCAAATAGAAGAAGATATCCGGGGTCATGCTGGAGCGAAGCCCGGTTGCCAGCACGAGGATGAAACCGGCGTGTCCGATGGAGGAGTATCCCAGCAAGCGTTTCATGTTTTGCTGGGGAATAGCAGCCAAGTTGCCGATGAGCAAGGTGGCTGCCGCCACAACGGTCAGGGTTTGCATGACCGGACGGAGCATGCCGCCGGATACAGCGTGCACCTGCACCAAGGGCAGAGAGACCAACACCAGCGCCACAAAACCGCCTACCTTGGAGGCTACCGCCAAAAAGGCGGAGATGGGAGTGGGCGCTCCTTGGTAAACATCCGGAATCCACGTGTGCATGGGGGCAGCTCCGATCTTGAAAAAGACGCCCATAAAGATGAAGGCGAGGGCGAGGAGGAAGCCGGTGCAGAGGTAGGGGTTGGAGAGGGCTGCCATCTCAAATCGAGGGCTGAGAATAAAGGAGCCGGTGGTGCCGAAGAACCAAGCGGCTCCCATGACGAGGAAACCGGTGCTTACAGCGCCGAGGATGAGATACTTTACGCCGGCTTCAATGGAGCCTTGATTGCGGCGGAAGTAGCCCGCCATCGCGTAGGAGCAGAGCGTGATGATTTCCAGACTCACGAAAAGCATGACGAGGTCACGAGCCTGAGTGAGGGCGACGATGCCGGCACATGCCAAGATTGGAAGCACCGTGAACTCCGCCGCTCCATCTTCTTGCGCGCCACCGCCCACCGAGGCGTACACCACCGAGCGGTAGTCATAGGCCATGAGCAGGCAAACCACTGTTGCCAAGCACGCCAAGATGCCGTACGAATGAGACCCTTCCGCAAAGGTCATGCCGCAGGAGACGAGTAACACGCCGACGGCTCCGAGCAACGGATAGACCTTCTTGGAAACCCGTGGAAAAATCACGTCCGCCAAGAGGAGAACGAGAGCCAGTCCCACCAAGATAAAGACCGGCGTGAATTGCCCCCATGAATACGGGGCGGAGATGAGGTGTGTCGTGCTCATGAATAGAAGAGGTGAGGGGTAATCAGACGAGAAGGAAGGGAGCTATGCCGAAGAGCAGGAGGAGAGCTCCCAGCAGGGAGGCGGAGAGGATATCGCTGCAAGAAAGACGGGTAGCGCGCTCTGTTGCCGGGGAGGGGTCAGCCTCAAAGATGCGACGAATAGCGCGCAGCATATAGACGGCGCTGATGACGAGTCCCCACAGCGCGATGATGACCGTGATCTGCACAGGTCCGAGACCCCATGAGCTGCAGCACGCGTCCGTCACGGCAGTTGTCTGAGGAGTCCATCCAGCAAAGCAGGAGAGGAATATGGTGAACTCACCGGCAAAATTAGCAAGCAGGGGCAGACCGATAGAAGCCATACCTGCCAAGCCAAAGAGGAAGCCAAGCAGGGGGAGCTTGCGGGCGAGGCCGCCCATAGCGCTGAGCTCCAAAGTGCGAGTTTGTGCTTCGATTTGTCCGTTGAGGAGGAAGAGCATGGAGATGCTCAGACCATGGGCGAGCATGAGGATTGCCGCTCCTTGGAGAGCGAGGGCATTTGAGGCACCGGAGACCACATAGGCTGCGAAAGCAAGGAAGATGTAACCCATGTGCATGACGGATGAGTTGCCAAGCATGTTGTCCAAGCGGGACTGAGCGATGGTAACGTATCCTACCCAGAGGATGTTGCCCAGCAGAAGAACGAGGAGAACATTCACCCAACTGCCGAAGAGAGCCATGCAGTACGGTCCGAAGGCCCATGCGATGGTGAAAAGGCCGTAGAGACCAAACTTCTTGAGCACGCCGGCATGAAGCATGGCGATGGGAGTTGGCGCACTGGCGTAGGCCGGAGCTGCCCAGGAGTGGAACGGAAAGAGGGAAACAAGCGTGCCGAAGCCAATCAGCAGGAGACCCGATACAAGGGGAGCGGAGAGGGATATCTGCGCCGTGGCCAGCATAAGCTGAATGCTGCTGAAGTACCAGCAGTGCAGTCCTATGCAGAGAAGAACGAGTCCGGCGAGGAGGACCATGGAGGCGAGACCGAGGTAGATAGTGGCACGCCAGGCAATGGTTCGGCGTTCTCCACGACCGTAGAAACCGATCATGACGAAGGTGGGGATGAGAGCCAGCTCATGAAAGGCGTAGAAGGAGATGATGTGATCGGAGAGGAAGGCTCCGGTGGCGCCGGCGGAGAGAAGAAGGGCAGAAATGCTCCAACTGCGCTCAGCTTGAGGGGAGGGGGCACGCATCCCGAGAATGGCGGCAAAGGTGACCACCACCGTGAGCAGGAGCATGATCCTGCTGAGCGGGAGTGACAACGTGAATTGAGAGCGCAGACCGCATATCTCACTGTAACCGTCCATCCCATCACCGTACATGAACATGAGGATGGCAGAGACACCTAGGACGAGGGTGAGGAAGGCACTGACGAGGGCTGTGGCACGACCCGGAGTACGGAGGAAGCCGATGCAGGCGCTCGCGAGAAGGGGGATGAGGATAAGCCAGATGAGCATGGTTGTGAGTCAGGTTAGAACTTGATGATAAAGGCGAGCAGGAAGATAACCACGAGTACCCCCACCCCGGCAACGACCGCGTAGGCTCTCAATGAACCTCCCTGCAGTTTGCCGAGCAGCTTGCCAATCCAGGCGGTGAGGAGACCGAGGCCTTGACCTATGATACGGCGGATGATACCGTCATCCACACAGGTGATGATGTAGGAAGCCCACTTTTGAAGACCATCCACCAGCACACTGTCGTAGAAGGCGTCAATGTAGAGACGTTTGCGCAAGCAGCGGGCGAAAGAGTAATTTTCCAAAGGATCCTTGGTGGTCTCTCTCCCGTAGGTAAGCCAGGCCAACCATGCTCCTAACACGAGAGCGAGGAGACCCGCAAAGAAGGGAACTCCGATCTCAACCCCCTCCGCGTGGAACCCGGCAAAAGGAACCAGTGCGTCTGCCAGGAATCCGTAGCCGGAGACGATGGCGAGCACAGCCAAAATCAGCAGGGGAATCAGCATGGAGGCGCCCGCTTCCCGAGCATGGTCGGCTCCTTCGCTTCTGGCGGAGCCACAGAAGGCGACGAGACAGAGACGAGCCATGTAGAAGGTGGTAAGGGCTGCTACCACGACTCCCGTGATAAAGAGGGGCATATTCGTTTGCCAGGCGGCGTCGAGGATAGCTTCCTTGGAGAAGAAGCCGGAGAAGCCCGGAACGGCGATGAGGGCGCAGGTCCCCATGAGGAAGCAGAGGGAAGTGAGGGGCATTTTTCTGCGCAGACCGCCCAATTTCCAGATGTCCTGCTCATGATGGCAGCAGACGATGATGGCGCCGGCGGCGAGGAAGAGGAGAGCCTTGAACCAAGCGTGCGTGTAGAGGTGGAACATAGCGGCCTCTCCGGCGAGCATCCCGGCGGCCATGACCATGTAGCCCAGCTGGGAGAGAGTCGAGTAGGCAAGCACTCGCTTGATGTCATCTTGCTGAACGGCCATGAGTGCAGAAAGGAGAGCTGTCAGTGCACCGACGGCGGCTATCACGGCGCAGGCCAACTCCGTGAATGCATCTGTCCCCATGCTTACCTGCAAGCGTACCAGCATATAGACACCGGCTGCCACCATCGTGGCGGCATGAATGAGGGCGGAAACGGGGGTGGGACCCTCCATGGCATCCGGCAGCCACACATGCAGCGGGAACTGGGCGGATTTGCCGACGGCTCCGCAGAAGAGGCAGAGAATCATGGTGGTGAGGAGAGCCCCATCGGCAGCGGAATTGAGATGACCGGGCATGGCATCAAAGCTCAGCGAGCCAAAAATACCCAGTGAGAGCAAGATCCCGATGAGGAAGCCAAAGTCTCCGACACGGTTGGTGATGAATGCTTTTTTGGCGGCATCGGCGGCGCTTGCTTTGTCGTACCAGTGACCGATAAGCACGTACGAGGAGAACCCGACCATTTCCCAACCGATGAAGGTCATGATCAAACTGTCGGCCAGCACAATAGTGCTCATGCTAAACATGAAGATGCTCAGTCCTGCAAAATAGCGACTCAGATTGGACGGATCACCCTTCATGTACCCGAGTGAGAAGATATGCACCAGGAAGCCGATGCCGGTGACCACGAGCATCATCTTTACGGCGAGAGCATCCATGAGCAGCCCCAGATTGATTTGCCAGCCTTCAACGGGAAGCCAAGAGTACACTCCGGCCTGTCCGGTTTGAAGACCGGAGAGGTAGGCGATACAGAGCGCAAGGGTGGAAGCTACAGAGAGGATAGAGACTCCGGCTGCCACGCGAGGGCAGCGGAAGAGAACGAGCCAGTCGAGAGCCGCCGCAACCAGCGGTAACAAGAGAAAGAGCCAAGGGAGATTGTGCAGCATGGTGATTAATCTTTCAAGGTGTTCAGAGAAGTGCTTTCCACTCCACGGCGAGCGCGGAACATGGCGACGATGAGTGCGAGTCCGACTGCCACCTCAGCAGCGGCTATGGCCATGATGAAGAGGGCGAGCACCTGCGCGTCATAGACAGGTACTCCCTCCAACCCCTGTGCGCGGGAGAACCCGGCAAGAGCGACGTTGGCGGCAGTGAGCATAAGCTCCAAACTCATGAGCACCACTAAGATGTTGCGCCGGATCATGGCGCCTGAGAGACCGATGGCAAAGAGGATGCCGGAGAAGATGAGGTAATGGGATAGAGGAGTCATGGCGAAGGGGAAGTGGGAGTTTGCATTAATCACGGCGTAAACGACGACCGATCGAAACGGCGCCAACACAGCCGGCTAACAGGGCGAAGCCGAGGATGACAAATGTGAGGTTGTAATAGGAAAAGAGGTTCTCGCCGAGCAATTTTGCATCTGAACCTTGTTCCTCAGGATTGAGAGCAGGAAGAGAGCCGCCATAAGGTGCAGGGGCTTGGATGTCTCCCTGTGGAACGGGGGTTCCTTTGCTGCAGGAATCAACGGACAACTGCTCGCAAAAGGCATCTGTGAAGGCGTGCCACGGGCAGCGTCCGTCTGTAGCCCCGGGGAGTTGGAGGGAGGCGCTGCTGATCATGCCGGCGAGCATACCCGCCACAATGACACCGATGACGGCGTAGCCGAGGTTGCCGGTGGCGTGCTCTTCATTTTTCACGTCGAGCATCATGATGATGAAGAGGAAGAGCACGAGGATGGCGCCGGCGTAAACGATGATCTGTGTGATGCCCAGGAAGGTTGCCCCCATATTGAAGAAAATGGCCGCAACAAAACCGAAACAGAGGGCCAGACTGAGGGCGGAAGAGACCGGGTTACGCAGGGAGACAACTCCGATGGCGCTCACGAGAGCAGCCACGGCGAAAATGTAGAAGAGAAGGGAGGAAATAGCCGGATTCATGATGGGGTGAGAGGTTTATTTAAATTGGTTCCATTTATGGATGAGACCCTTGCGGATGCCTCCGAGGCGATAGAGTTGTTCCTTGTTGCGGACGGCCTGTTTTCGGTCAGTGGGGGTGATGAGGTATTGCTGACTCAGGAAGATAGCTTGCTCCGGGCAGACTTCCTGGCACATACCGCAGTAGATGCAGCGAAGCATATCAATTTCGAACTCGGCCGGGGCTTTTTCTTGCTTGGAGCAAGAGGACCCAGGCGCAACACTTCCGGGCACGACACGGATGGCGCGTGCCGGACAGATGAATTCACAGAGCTGACACGAAACGCAGCGTTCTCTGCCGTCTTCCCCGCGCACGAGTGCGGGCGCCCCACGGTAGTAGGAGGGGAGGTGGTCATCCCACCGTTGCTCCGGGAACGGCATACAGGCTCCGATGCCGGCGCCGTTGAAGTCTTTTTTGGAGCGGCTCTTGCCGAGGAGGGAAAGGACGAGATGCTTGAGGGTGATGCCAAGCCCTCTCACGAGCTCCACCACGTAGATGCGATCCAGGATGCTGAACTTGGGACGTTTGACTGGAATGTAGGCCATGGAGGAAAGAGAGGTTAGTGGATGAAATAGATGATGACGGCGGTGAGAACAATGTTGAGCACAGCCAGCTCGACGAAGACGAGCCAGCAGAGCTTCATCACTTGGTCCCAGCGGAAACGCGGAAGCGTCCAGCGTACCCACACAAAGAAGAAGATGAAAGCGAGCAGCTTGATAAGAAAGGTCACAAATTGACAGGCTACGGCGAGCCACTCGCTGCAACTTGCCAACGCGGCGTCTGCCCCAAAGCCTATCGACCAACCTCCGAGGAAAAGGGTAACAACGAGAGCGGATCCGATAACCATGGCGGCGTACTCTCCCATGAAGAAGGAGGCAAACTTCATGGAAGAATATTCTGTGTGATAGCCTCCGACGAGATCCGTCTCGCACTCAGCCATGTCAAAGGGTGTACGGTTTGCCTCTGCAAAGATGCAAGTGGCAAACATGATGAAGCTGATGAACATCGGGATGCAGAGGAGCCAGCGTTGCAGGGAAAGACCTTGTCCCCAGAGAGGCAGCAGAGTCCAGCCACTCTCTGCCTGGCTGTGCACAATTTCCTGCAGGTTGAGTGTGCCGAACACCATGAGCAGAGGAATGACGGAAAGCCCCATGGCAACCTCGTAGGAAATGAGTTGGGCCGTGGCGCGAAGCCCCCCGAGGAAGGGATATTTGGAGTTGGAGGACCAACCGGCAAGCGTGAGACCATACACAGAGAGACCGGAGACGGCAAAGATCCAGAGCGGTCCTATATTGAGGTTGGCGATGCACATATTGATCTCGCCGAAGGGGGTCTGCACCCACGAAGCAAATGGGATGACAGCTGCGGAGACCAAAGGAGGTCCGAGCACGAGCATGGGAGCGAGGATGAAGTAGAATTTGCGCACGTAGGAAGGGGTGATCTCTTGCTTGAGGAAGAGCTTGCCTCCATCCAGACAGGGCTGCACCAGTCCGAAAGTGGGGATTTCACGATCAAAGCGCAACCAGCGACAAAGACGTGCGATGACGCCATCCGGAGGGCAACCCAGGAATCTGAGGAGATTCTTGAGGGGTTGCTCCTCTTTACTTCCGAACCTCTGCAGGAGGAAGAGAGGCAATCCGGCGCGGTTTGGTCCGGGACGATCTTGTATCCACCCGGCTACGCGGCGTTCAATCCAGACCGAGAGGACAACGAACGCCAAGATGACCGCGAACACAACCACGAGCTTGGCAATGGTTGTGAGCAGGTAAAACCAAGTCGGGTTACTCAGGACGTCGGTACACCATTTGAGGAGATTTTCCATGTCGATACGTTGGGGAAAAGGTTTTTATTGTTTAGTTTGTTCGCGTTCGATGAGCGGGATTGTTTCACCCGTTTCTGTGATCGGGATGCCGGAGTTGCCGACAGCCGCCCAGGACACTCCCTTGAACGCAGGGAACTGAGCCGCGATTTCGTCCAAGATTTCCATGGGACTCTGGGCGCGCGCCGTAAGGAGGGACATATCTCCTCCGCTTCCTTGCAACAAAGAACGCAGAATATCCCAGTCGGCTCGCGATGCTCCGAGGGGTTCGATAGCCTTGTTGAGTCGCTGGAGGCGACCGGTGATGTTCACCATGGTGCCGTATTTCTCCGCGAAGGTAACACCCGGCAACACGACATCAGCAGCACGAGTCGTCGCGGTCTCCGAGTGATCGATGACGAGCAAGTAATCAAGCTTGGAAAGGTGACTTTCTGGGATGGCGGCTTCAGCTGTGACGTCCTCGCCGATGACGATGAGATGACGAATTTTGCCGTTTTTGATGCCGAGACGGATATCATCCAGAGTGCGCCCGTCCTTGTCGAGGATGAGTTTAGCGCCGGTGGTGTTAGGATTCCGATCCGCGCAGATGAGCATACCGTCCGGCTCGCCGGAACGCGGTACGATATCAAGCTGGGAAATGCCGAGGAGTTGTGCAAGGTTACCGGCGAGGTAGAGCTCCTCGTTGGTGAGACGAGCAGAAACGATGATGGCCGTCTGCTTGGGGTTACAGCGGCGCAGCTGCTCGGACACAGCTCTGAGGGTCGGTTCCCATGCGCCGGGGCGCTGGGGAGCGCCGACATCCGTCTTTACGAGCGGAGTGAGGATGCGTTTCTCCGAGTTGATGTATTTGTAATTGAGACGGTGATTATCCGGCATCCAGCAGCTGTTGACGGCATCATTCTGCCGTGGGGTGATGCGGTAGATTTGTTGTTCGCGGGACCAGATGAATATATTGGTACCGGTGCCGCAGTTGGTGTCGATGGTGGGGGTACTCTTGAGGAACCAGACGCGCATCTTGAAGCGGAAGTCCTTGCTCGTCATAGCGCCCACGGGACAGATATCCACCACGTTCATCGAGTAGTTGCTGTCGAGGGTTTTGCCGGGGAAGCACGCAATAGCATTGTGTCCGCCGCGTCCCACAACACCGAGAATTTCCTCTCCCACAATCTCCTTCATGAAGCGCACGCAGCGGCGACAGAGAACGCAACGTTCCTGATCCAGGTTCACTCTCGGACCGATGGAGATATTTTTGCCTTTTTTGATTTTGGCCTCGGTGAAACGATGACTGGGTTGACCGTAATCTGCCGTGTATTCCTGCAGTTTGCATTCGCCGGCCTGGTCGCAGATGGGACAGTCGAGAGGATGATTGGTGAGCAGAAACTCCAGGACGGCGCGTCTGGCCTCGCGGCAAACAGTTCCATCGGTGCGTATGCCCATGTTTTCAGCCACGGTGTTGGCGCAGGCAACGACAGCGCGCGGCATCCACTGGATGGTCTGGTATCCATCGTCATTGTAAGTCGGGGTGGCACCCGGAGCGAGACGGGGGGGCATACCTTGCTCCACAAGACACATGCGGCAAGAGCCCGCTACGCTCAATTTGGGATGGTAGCAGAAGCAGGGCACGTGAATTCCCACACTGTTGCAGGCATCCGCAATACGGGTGCCCTTGGGGAAGCGGTACCACTTGCCATTGATCTGCACGTTCACCTTGCCTTCTGCTGCGGCGGCGTCCTTGGGTAGTTGTTCCTGTTGTGAACTCATGCTGGGTAGGGAGGAAAGAGTTAATCTTCTCGGGAGAGAAACTTGCGAGCCTCGGCTGTTTCCGGGTTGTGAGGCTTAAGGGCGTTGATGGGTTGGGTTCTCGCCAGGAATTCCTCACGGAACTTTGTCGTGAATGCCTGCACCGGCCAGGAGCACGCCTCACCGAAAGCACACACGGTGCGCCCGCAGATGTTATCTGCTACGCTTTTGAGCAGGTCAACGTCCTCCGGCGCCGCCTTTCCGGCACAGATGCGCTCGCTCAGCTTGAGCATCCAAGGATTGCCCTCGCGACACGGCGTGCACTGTCCGCAGGATTCCCACGCAAAGAAGCGGTTGAGGTTACGCAGCATCTCCGGCATACTGCGCGAATCGTCCATCACGATGACACCGCCGGATCCGCTCATGGAGCCATGCTGTGCGATGCTGTCCAAATCCATCGGGACGTCAAAAATACTCATTTTTCGCACACTTCCGTCGGGGTTACGCCCCTTGAGCACCTCGGTGCAGCTCATGACCTTCGCGCTGGCTCCTCCGGGGATAATGGCCTTGAACGTGCGACCTTCTCGAGGTCCTCCGCAGAGGTCGTAGAGGAGCTCGCCGTACGTGATAGAGCCGGAGATGATTTCGTAGTAGCCCGGACGCTTGACATCGCCGGATACGCCTATGATGCGAGTGCCGGGGCTGCGCTGTGCACCGTCCGTTGCATAGGCTTCTCCTCCGCGCATGAGCACTTGGCGAACCTGGCAAAGGGACTCCACGTTGTTGACGATGGTGGGGCAACCGTAGAGACCGATGGCTGCCGGGAAAAAGGGAGGTTTGATGCGGGGATAGGGGCGCACACCTTCAATGGAGTTGATGAGACCGGTTTCCTCGCCGCAGATGTAGGCACCGGCTCCGCGGTGGAGAATGATTCGGAGGTCATAGCCGCTGCCGAGGATATTTTTACCGAGGAAATGATGTTGTTCTGCCTCCTTCAGCGCGGTTCGCATGATCTTTGCTGCTTCCGGAAACTCCTCGCGCATATAGATGATGGCGTAATGAGCCTGTACAGCGTAGCAGGCTATGATCATTCCTTCCAGCAGCTGATGAGGGTCTTGGTGGACGATGAAGCGATCCTTGAAGGTGCCGGGTTCGGATTCATCGCAATTGCAGATGAGATAGACGGGCTTGGTGTTGCCCTTGGGGATAAACGTCCACTTCACTCCCGTGGGGAAGCCAGCGCCGCCGCGTCCGCGCAGCCCGCTTTTCTTTACCTCGTCGATGATGGAGGCCGGTTCGGTCTTGATGACCTTTTTGAGGGTTTCGTAGCCTCCGTCCTTAATGAAAGAGTCGATGGAGGGCGTGTAGCCGACGCGGTCGATGTTGCGGAAGATTCGGCGGGTCTCGCGTGGGTGGGGTTCGTGACCGGGCTTGTATATGATATCACTCATCGTGTGTTCCTCCTTTCTGTCGTCATGCTTTTTCGGCGTACTCGGCCAGTAGTTTGTCCACCTTTTCCTTATCCATCTGCGAGTAGAGGGTGTCGTTGACCATGAGGTTGGGACCGAATCCGCAGTTGGCCAGGCATTCCACAGGCTCGATGCTCCACAAGCCATCCGGACTTATCCCCATGGGTTCGTCGCCACTGAGTTCCTTCGGATCAATCCCCAGTTTCTCACAGATGTAGCCGATCAATTCCTCGCCGCCGGACAAGGCGCAGGCGATGGTGTGGCAGACGCGAATGTGCCACTTGCCGGGACAGCGAGTACGGATGCCGGGGTAGAAGGAAACAATGCCGGCCACGTGGATTTCCGTACACTTGCACTGTTGGGCTATCCAGCTCATGCTCTCCGGGCAGATGTAGCCAAACTTACCTTGAATCATGTGGATGATGGGCAGCACGGCGGATAGTTCTTTGCCTTCCGGATACATAGACACATACTCCTTCGCCTCTTTTTCCAGATCTGCCGTCGGTTGGAACGGAGGGTAGTATTTTTTCCCCGGGGAGGGATGCTCAACCGTGAGGGCGCTGATGGCATCTGTTGACTCTGTCATGTGTTTCTTCAGGTAAGTAGTTTGTAGATTCGGTTGTTCATCGGTCGCATTCTCCTTGCACGAAGTCAAAGGAGCCGAGGATGGCACCGATATCGCTGATGAGGTGGCCCGGCAGCAACTCCGGCAGGATAGAGAGTGTGCAGAAAGAAGGACTGCGCATCTTGAGGCGGTTCGGCAGTCCGCCACCCACTGAGTCCAGGAAGAAGCCAAGTTCTCCCTTCGGGTTCTCGACGGCAAAGAAAACTTGGCCTGCCGGGGCATTGACGCACTGTGTGCTCACCATGAACTGCCGGATGAGCTCCTCCATCCCCTGCAGAGCATCTTCCTTTCTGGGGAGTACCCCCCACTGGTTCTGAACGCAAATGGGACCGCTCGGCATCGAATCGCATACTTGGCGGATGATGCGGACCGATTGCAGGATTTCTTCCAGACGCAACTGGAAGCGGGCGTAGCAGTCGCCCTCTTGTGCTACCGGCACATCAAACTCGTACTTTTCGTAACCGAGGTAGGGGTTGGTCTTGCGCAAATCGCGCTTCACGCCGCTGGCGCGCAAATTGGGTCCGGTCATGCCGTTCTGCAAGGCCATTTCCCGAGTGATAACACCCACCCCTACGAGCCGGTCGATAAACACCTTGTTGTGCAGCAGCAGGCGCTTCAGTTCATCCACTGTTTTTTCCGCCGAATCGCAGAAAGCCAGGACCTCCTTTTCAAAACCTTTGGGCAGGTCACGCGTCATGCCGCCGATGCGTGTGTAGCTTGAGGTAAAGCGCGCGCCGCATATTTTCTCGTAGAAGTTGTGCACCTTCTCCTTTTCTTCGTAACAATACAGGAAGGCGGTCATCGCCCCGGTGTCCATCGCATACACCCCCAGCCCCAAAAAGTACGACGAGATACGCGAAAGCTCCGCACAGAGAACCCGGATGGCTTGCCCTCTCTCAGGCAGCTCCCAGCCCAGCAGCTTCTCCACGGCACAGGCGTAAGCGATGTTGTTGCTCATCGGCGCCAAATAGTCAAAGCGATCCGTGTAGGCTACGAACTGGTTATAGTGGCAGTTCTCCGCTATTTTTTCCATTCCCCGGTGCAGATACCCTATTACCGGGTCGCAGGACACGATCTCTTCCCCATCCACAACGAGCTTGAGCCGCAGCACCCCGTGCGTCGCCGGATGTGAAGGCCCCATGTTGATCGTCATGAGCTCGTGCGGCATATCCGCATCATCTCTCAGATAATCCAATCCGGCTTCCGTCGCCACCGGCATATCTATCGTCTTCGTCGTCTTCATGATCTCTCCTGCGACTCGCGTTCTCCCGCGCCCGCGCGGGCGCATCCAATTAAACTCCCTACGGCTCCAAATTTCAAGCCTAAAATCCCAAGACAAACGCATTCGCAGATGCATCTGTCATTGATGAACTACGGTTCGCATATTATGATTCATTGATTTTGTGCACGTTGTGTTGATTCTATCAATCGTAAACGTATGCCGGAGACGGAGGAACGTTCGTGGAAACGATTAGGAGGAGACCGTTTGTTGTCATAGTTTTTAGAAGTAAAGAACGAACGATATCAATCAATTAGAGCTTTTCTTCTCGCCGGACTTCTTTCCGGTGTGCTTGTCGTCATTAAAACTGCTTGCATTATAATTTCTTCGCACTTGACAGGAGGGAAAGGCGGACTTACAATGCCGGGACAGAGCGAACAGCTGCATAAGAGCCATGTACAACTCAGATTTTAAGAACCGCATTGTGGCAGATCTCACCCAGTTGAAATCCGCCGGTCTCTACAAGGAAGAACGCTACATCAACACCCCTCAGTTTTCTGAGGTAGGGCTGGAAGATGGCAGCAAGGTGATCAATATGTGCGCCAATAATTACTTGGGACTCGCCAACAACCCGGAGTTGGAGAAGGCGGCACGTGAGGCGATCGATCGTTGGGGATTTGGTATGGCTTCGGTGCGCTTCATCTGTGGTACTCAGACCTTACACCGAGAATTGGAGGAGAGATTGAGTGCGTTCCTCGGGACGGAGGCCAGCATCCTGTTCGGTTCGTGTTTCGATGCCAACGGAGGTCTCTTCGGCGCCTTGTTGGACAAGGAAGATGCAATCATCTCGGATTCATTGAACCACGCTTCTATTATTGATGGAGTAAGACTTTGCAAGGCTGCTCGCTACCGCTACGCCAACAACGACATGGCAGATTTGGAGGCCAAACTCAAGGAAGCCAAAGCGGCCGGAGCCCGCACCATCATGATCTCTACGGACGGAGTGTTTTCCATGGATGGCATCATCGCTCGGCTGGACAAGATCCACGAGTTAGCGGAGAAGTATGGCGCTTTGGTGCACTTTGACGAGTCTCATGCGACAGGTGTGCTGGGCAAGCGTGGTCGTGGCACTCATGAGCACTGCGGATTGTTCGGTAAGACGGATATCATCACTGGCACCTTCGGCAAGGCTCTCGGAGGAGCCTCCGGCGGCTTTGTTTCCGCTCCGAAGGAGATTGTCGATGTGCTGCGCCAGAAAGCTCGTCCGTACCTCTTCTCCAACAGCGTGATGCCTGCTATCGCCGCTACAACGCTCAAGGCTTTGGATATCCTGGAGGCATCTACGGAACTCACGGAAAAAGTGCAGCACAACGCCGCTTATTTCCGCAAGGGGATGGAGCAGTGTGGCTTTACCCTCGCCGGGGCAGGTCACGCAATCGTTCCGGTGATGATAGGTGATGCCGCTCTCTCTCAGCGTATGAGCAACCGTCTGCTTGAGTTGGGTGTGTACGCCATGGGGTTCTTCTACCCGGTCGTTCCCAAGGATCAAGCTCGCATTCGTACTCAGCTTTCCGCGGCTCACTCCGAGGAGCAGCTTGACCGGGCCATTGCCGCATTCGCCAAAGCCGGCAAGGAACTCGGCGTCATCAGCTGATGGCCCCGTAGGCTCCCCGTGCTTCTCCGAGAGATGTACACCGGCTTCTTTGAGGTCTTTTCCATCGGCATCGGTCCGTCCAGTTCGCACACGATGGGACCGATGAGGGCGGCGGCTCGTTTTGTCCGACTCCTGCGTGAGGAAGGTTCATTCCCGTCGGTGCGACGGATGCGGGTCGATTTGTACGGATCCCTTGCGCTTACCGGGGACGGGCACGGAACTCCGGCGGCCATTGCCTATGGTCTCATGGGGTTGGATGCAGAGACCATGGACGGGCCACGCGAGATCGGCGAAACTCTTCTGCTCGGGGGTGAGCAACAAATCCCCTTTTCTGCGACGGATGATGTGCGACTACACAAAGGAGAGAGTCTCGCGGAGCACCCGAACGGAATGCGCTTTACGGCTCTGGATGGGCGAGGAGAGACCCTTTCCACAGCGGAGTTTTTCTCCGTAGGTGGCGGGGAGATTCGCATGAACGGCAAATCCCCTGAAAAACAGGACCGTGTGTCGAGTCCTGAGGTGCCTTTTCATTTTAGCTCTTGCCGCGAGCTTATAGAACTCTGCGAAAAAGAGCATCTCACGATCGCCCAACTCGTGCGTCGAAACGAAACCTCCCTGCGTTCGGCTCCGGAGCTTGCTGCGCGTATCAAACTCATCGTCTCCGTCATGAACGATGCGATTGACCGTGGAAGCCGCGCGCGGGGAACACTTCCCGGCGTGCTTCATATGCCTCGGCGCGCCCCGCAGATTGATGCACGCCTTGTGGAACGCTTCCGACGCAATGAAACGGATGCTCTTACGATCATTGACTGGATTAATCTTTGGGCATTCGCTGTGGCCGAGGAAAATGCGGCAGGCGGTCGCGTGGTGACTGCACCTACGATGGGTTCTGCAGGTGTGCTGCCGGCTGTACTGCGCTACTTTGAGAGGTACGGTCATAAGGATTCTGCTTTTTCTATTTCGATGGGGACAGAAGTATTGCTACTCACGGCTTCCGCTATCTGCAGCCTCTACCGAGCCAATGCTTCCATCTCCGGAGCTGAGGTGGGTTGTCAGGGTGAAATAGGTGTGGCTTGTTCCATGGCCGCCGGCGGGCTCGCCGCTGCCATGGGAGGCTCCAATGCCCAGGTTGAAAATGCGGCGGAAATAGCTATGGAGCACAATCTCGGCCTCACCTGCGATCCTATTTGCGGACTTGTCCAAGTCCCTTGCATTGAGCGCAATGCCATAGGCGCCGTCAAAGCCGTTAATGCTGCTCGCCTTGCTCTCCGTGGTAATGGCTCTCACTATGTCAGTCTCGACAGCGTCATAGCCACTATGTATGAGACGGGTCGGAACCTCCATCCCAACTACCGCGAAACTTCCCTCGCCGGTCTCGCCAAACACGCTCTTACTTGCTGAATTGCTCTCCAGAGGCTTCAGTGTTCCTGATGCTTTTTTCGCTTCCGCTCAAGTGACTTGAGGGATATAATAGGAAAGTATGGATTCCCAACAAACGATCGCACAGGTTGCGAAAGCTTCCGGCTTTAGCGTGCCCACCCTGCGTTTTTATGAGCAGGAAGGATTGATTCCCTACGTGCCCCGCGACGGTGCAGGAAACCGTCGCTACGGTGAAACGGAGTTAAGTCGGGTGAACACGATACGGTGCTTGCGCACAGCCGGCCTCACTCTCCCGGAAATGAAACGCTACTTCGCCATGGTGGAGGAAGGGGAAGATACACTGCGTGTGCGCAAGGAGATTTTGCTTTCTACACGCGAGCGATTGGAAAGTCAACTGACGGAGCTGCACAATTCCCTCGAATATCTCGGGGCGAAGTTAAGTTTCTACAGGCGCGCTATTCGCGCCTTGGAGCGCGGAGAAGAGCCTCCCCGCCTGGATGCGCAAAAACTGAACCGCTGCTTTGCGCAAAAAAACAAGAAGGAGACTTCAGTCAAGAGTCGCTCCAAACGCCCTACCCGTTCCAAGTAGGCAATGCGCAGCGTCGCTCCCCGTCAATCGGAAAAGCTGCGGTAAACGCGAGGTAGTCTCTGCCCCAGCCCGGTGAAGATGTCCCATGGTATGGTGCCTGCTCGTTGCGCCACCTCTTGCACCGTCACGTGCTGCCCGATGAGTTCCGCCACGTCTCCGGCGATAACGTCTCCCGCTTCACTCACGTCCACCATGATCTGATCCATCGTTACTCTTCCTACCAAGGGACAAGGGGTACCGTACAGGAAAACTGCTACTCCGCTATCCGAGAGATGGCGCCTCCAGCCGTCCGCGTAGCCGATGCCGAGCGTGGCCACTCGCATGGGACGAGGAGTGATATAGGTGCGACCATACGAGACGCTGTGGCCGGCGGGAAGGTCCCGCACGAGTGTGACGCGCGTCAGCACTCGCAGGGTGGTTCTCAGCTCCTGTGCAGCGGGGCAGGGGACAGGCGCCACCCCGTAAAGCATGAGTCCCGGACGCACCATATTTGCCATGGGAACCTGGTAGCCCAACAGTCCCGCGCTTGCGCTTATATGAACGAACCGCGGGCGCACATACTGTCGTATTTCCTCTACGCACCTCCCAAATAATTCAATCTGCTCACGGGTGAATTTTTCCTCTTCGTCTGCTGCCGGACAATGGGACATGACCCCATCCACATACAAGGTGTCAAGATTGACCAGTTGCGGAAGAATCTCTCCAAGCTCCTCCGGCTGAAAACCTTCTCTACCCATTCCTGTGTCAAGCGCCAGATGAACTCGTACCTGCCGCTCACCCATCTTAGCCAAACTCGCCAGATGCCGCGCTTCCTCCATGGAGGATACCGTGCATCCCCACCCCTTCTGTACCACTTCTTCTCTCTCCTGCGGGGGAACGGGTCCGAGCAGGAACGGAGGAGTGATCATTCCTGCCTCTTCGAGAGCGCGAGCCTCATCCGCATTTGCCACACCGAAGAAAGCAGGGTGTTCCCGTTCCAATCGATGCGCTATGGCCTTCATTCCATGTCCGTACGCATTTGCCTTCACCACAGGCATCACCTGCGATTCAGGTACAATGCGTTGTGCTACACGCATATTGTACGCTACGGCTTCCGGATCGACTTCAACCCACGCTCTCGGCTCACTCTCCTGCATTCCGCGCTCCACTCTAGCACCTTTCCTCCGCTCGCGCAAGTTTAATCAAATTTGACTATATGATGCGCATTGCCTCAAAAATAAAGTCACCGAAGGGTCGTCAGAAACGAAGAAAAAGAATTTTCTGAAAGCTTGATGCCTC
>CANPXA010000010.1 GCA_947585525.1 uncultured Akkermansia sp.
GTGAAGGCATTCCCTGCAAGTGGCGTAAAATGAGCAGCAATGGTATTTTAATCTGGACACCTCTTTCAAAAAGAGATGACAATTCCTAACCATCGCTTGGAATGAGCCGGGAAAGGGCAAGGTCCGTTCAGCGGCACCATCCTTTTTCAGACAAACCGATTTCGCATGGACGCAAAACAGCCATCGTTCGTCGTTCTTAGCAGAATTGCCCTGATTTTTGCAGTTGTAAAGGGAGTGGATTCATGCTAAACTGGAAGCCGTTATGAAGAAGGTCAAGACCGCAGTGGTGGGGGCAAGCGGGTACACGGGACAGGAGTTGTTGCGTATTTTGCTGCAGCATCCCGGGGTGGAGTTGGTTTGTGCCACATCCCGGCAGTACCGGGGTGAGAGGCTGAGTGACGTTTTTCCGAGATTTCGCGGGGTTCCGGGGGCGGAATTGAGGTTTACGGCGGCGGATGCGGTCGGTGTGGTGGCGAGTGGGGCGGAGGCCGCTTTTTTGGCGTTGCCGCACGGAGTGTCGGTGGAGTATGGAAGAGAGCTTGTGGAGAGGGGGCTGCGCGTGGTTGATTTATCGGCTGATTTTCGGTTGAACGACCCGGCGGTGTATGAAGAATTTTACGGGAAGCCGCATGCGGACGTGGAGTTGCTGAAGGAAGCTGTGTACGGGATGCCGGAATGGCACCGGCAGGAGATTGAGAAGGCGCGCATCGTGGGGTCGCCGGGGTGTTATCCCACGAGCATCATTCTGCCGCTGGTTCCGTTGTTGAGGGCAGGGCTGGTGCAGCCGCAGGATATCGTTGCAAACAGTGGAAGCGGCGTCTCCGGTGCGGGACGCAAAGCGGATGTCTCCTATCACTTCTGTGAGTGCAATGAAAGCATGCGCGCCTACAGCGTGCCGCGTCACCGCCATCTCTCGGAGATTGAACAGGAACTTTCCCTCGCTGCCCGGACTCCCCTGCGTATCACGTTCATCCCGCATCTCATGCCGGTGAACACGGGAATCCTCACCACCATCATCGCCAAACTTACTCCGGGCGCCTCGGCGAGCGACCTGACGCGCTGCTACGAGGAGGCGTACGGCAAAGAGCCATTTGTGCGGTTGCTGGGCGAGGGGGTGCCGGCGGACACGAAGAATGTGACGCGGACGAATTTTGTGGATATCGGATGGGCGGAGGATAAGAGGACGGGGCGGGCGGTGTTGATGAGCGCGGAGGACAACGTGATCAAGGGCGCCGGGGGACAGGGAGTGCACGCCTTCAACATCATGTACGGTTTTCCGGAGACGACAGGGTTGATTCTGCTGTGACCCGAGTGAGGAAGGAATGATTTGGACGAAGAAATGAAGCCGGTATTACTCATAGTCGATGACGAGAGGGCGACCCGCAATGTGCTCAGCCAGGCGCTGGAGGATGGCTATGAGGTGTACACCGCCGGTAACGGCAAGGCGGCGCGGGCTATTTTGGAGAGCGAGCCTGTGGACATCCTGCTCACCGATCTCAGGCTGGGAGGCGAGAGCGGGATGGATATCATTGATGATGCTCTGAGGCTGCACCCTGCGCCGACTTGCATCATGATGACGGCCTACGGTAGCAAGGATACGGCGGCGGAGGCAAAAAAGCACGGGGCTTATTATTTTCTGACGAAGCCGTTGAATCTGGACGAGGTGGAGCTCCTGCTGAAACAGGCGGCGCACACGCGCAATCTGGAGACGCGCAACCGGGAATTGACGGAGAAACTGCAACCCATGGGCGGATTGGGTGCGATGCTCGGCGAGAGCGCGCCCATGCGTGCCATCTTTGAGCGCATCAGGCAAGTGGCTCCGGCGAATGCAACCGTCCTGATCGAGGGAGAGACCGGAACCGGCAAGGAACTTGTGGCGAGGGCGCTGCACGAGCTTTCCCCGCGCGCCGAAAAAGGAAAATTTGTGGCGGTTAATTGCGCGGCCCTCTCCCCCCAGCTGATGGAAAGTGAACTTTTCGGACACGAGAAGGGCTCATTCACCGGAGCCATCCAACGTCGTATAGGACGCTTCGAAGAGGCCGACGGAGGCACGCTTTTCCTGGACGAGATCGGGGAGATGGATATGCCCTCGCAGGTGAAGTTGCTGCGGGTGCTGGCGGAAAGGAGCATCGAGCGCGTGGGCAGCAACGAGAGCATCGCGGTAGATGTGCGTATCATCGCCGCCACCAACAAGGATCTGGAAACGATGGTGAGGGAAGGTCGATTCCGACAGGACCTCTACCAGCGCCTGAATGTGGTGGACATAGCGTTGCCCCCCCTGCGGGAGAGGGCGGGCGACATCGTTCTCATGGCGAATGCCTTCGTGCAGCAGCTTTGCGTAGAGAACCACAAGACGTCCATGAGGTTGAGTCGTGCCGTGCTGGAGAAATTGCGTCGCTACACGTGGCCGGGCAACGTGCGTCAACTGCGCACGGCTATGGAGCATGCCGTCGTTATGTGCGATTCCTCTGTCATTTCGATTCGGGATTTACCGGAATACCTCGCTGACGAATCAGGCGCCGGAAAGAGGGCGCCTTTGGGTGCGACCGGAGGGGTAGAGGAAGGGTCGAGAGAGACCGGAGAGGGAGATGAGGTTTTGCTGCTGGAGGAGGTGGTGAAGCGTGCTGTTTTGCGGGCGCTTCAGCGAGCCGGGGGAAACCAATCTGCCGCCGCGAGGATGCTGGGCATCCACCGTCGCACGCTTCATCGTCATATCGCCTCATCCCCGCAATACTTTTCCGAATTTTTACCAAAGTCATGACAACCACGCCCCATCAAAAAAACGCAGTCTCCTTCGAGAAAGCCACAGCTCGCCTCGAACAAATCGTCGAGAAACTTGATGCTCCGGATACCCCCTTGGAGCAGATGATTTCTCTCGTAGAGGAAGGGCTCGCTCTCATACGAAGCAGCAAGGAGATCCTGCACAATGCAGAACTGCGCATACGCGTCCTGGAGGCTCCGGATACAGACACGAAAGAGGAGTCTCTGCCCCAAGAAGATGAAGGATTCAGTCTCCAGTGACGGGGAGCAGGCTCCCCTCCTCGCCGGCATTCATTCGCCGACAGATCTGAAAGCCCTCCCGGCGGAGAGCTTGCCCAAGCTTGCTCAGGAGGTGAGGAACCTGCTCATCCATTCCCTGTCGCACACGGGAGGACACCTCGCGCCGAACCTCGGAGTGGTCGAACTGAGCATAGCGTTGCACCGGGTTTTTGAGACCCCGCGTGACAAGATACTTTTTGACGTCTCGCACCAGAGTTATGTGCACAAAATACTGACCGGTCGGGCGGAGCAGATAGCAACGATACGCCAATTCGGCGGCATTTCCGGATTCATGAAGCGCAGCGAGTCGCCCCACGATGCCTACGGCGCCGGACACGCGGGCACGGCTCTTTCGGCCGCGCTCGGTATGGCGGCTGCACGTGACCTGCAGGGGGAGGACTACCATGTCATCGCCGTGGCGGGAGACGGAGCGTTCACCTGTGGTACGACGCTGGAGGCTCTCAACAGCATCGCTTCCACCACCAAACGCTTCATCGTCGTTCTCAATGACAACGAGTGGAGCATCGATAAAAACGTGGGATCGCTTTCGCGGTATTTCTCCTCGCTCCAGGAGACGCAGGCATACAGCTGGCTCAAGGAACGAGCGGATTATTTCCTCAAGAATCTCGCGGGAGAAAAAACGCGGGAACAGGCGGTGCGCCTCATGACGGCGGCGCGCAGTCTCATATCGCCGTTGAGTTTCTTCCGAGAACTCGGACTCACCTACTACGGACCCATCGATGGACACGATATACGTCGGTTGGAGAGGGTTCTGCGCATCATAGCCCGGCACCACGAGCCCGCCATCCTGCATATCATCACGCGAAAAGGACAGGGCTATGAGCCAGCCATGCAGGATCCCACGCGTTTCCATGGCATCGGCAGGTACGATGTTGAGAGTGGAAGCACGCCCTCCTCGGCGTTGCCTACGTATTCGGAGGTGTTCGGTCGTTGCCTCACGCGTCTGGCGGAGGGCGATGAAAAGATCCTCGCCATTACGGCAGCCATGCCGAGCGGGACCAAGCTGGATATTTTCCGCGCTCAATTTCCGCGTCGTTTCTACGATGTGGGTATAGCGGAAGAGCACGCCGCCCTCTTTTCCTGCGGTCTGGCAACGCAAGGCTTCAAGCCCTACCTCGCCATCTACTCCACTTTCATGCAGCGCTGTGTGGACATGATCGAGCACGACGCCGCTCTGCAGAACTTGCCCGTGCGCTTCTGCATGGATCGTGCGGGACTCTCGCCGGACGATGGACCCACGCATCACGGACTCTTTGATATCGCCATGCTGCGTGCCATCCCGAACCTCGTGATGATGCAGCCGAAAGATGAAGCGGAGTTGTGTCACATGCTGGTCACGATGAAGGAGATTGACGACCGTCCGAGCGTCGTCCGCTATCCTCGTGGGGTGGGGGAGGGAGTGCCCTTGCCGGAGACTCCCCATCCTTTGCCCATCGGAAAGGCTGAACCGGTGCGGACGCATGAGCAGGACGTCGTGACCCTGATTGCGCTCGGTAACATGAACTCCCTCGCCGCCAAGGTGGCCGACATGATGGAATCCCGAGGTATTTGTTGCGGGCACGTGAATGCACGGTTCATTAAGCCCCTGGATGAAGAATGCATCCTCGCTTGTGCGACGAAGAGCCGCTTGCTCGTCACGCTTGAAGATCACGTGGTAACGGGAGGATTCGGCTCCGCTGTGGAGGAGCTGTTGCAGGAGAAAAAGAGTTCATGTCCCGTGTTGTGCATAGGCTGGCCGGATGCCTTTGTGGAGCACGGCAGCGCGAATCAACTGCGAGAGTTGCACGGTCTCACCCCGGAGGCTGTGACCGCTCGGGTGCTCGAGAGGCTGGGTATGTCTGAGGTTGCAGATCCATCATGACAATACGCGACATCGGTTGTGTGCTACGCCTCTTCCCGTATAAGGAGCACGGCGCCATTGTCAGCTGGTGCACGGCTGAACACGGCATCGTGCGTACCGTGGCGCGCAGTGTTCTCAAACCCGGCAGCGAGTTGAGCGGTGTGGTGGATCTTTTCCACGAGTGTGAGGTGGTGTACAGGACGCCGGCTCGCGGCGACCTCTGTACTCTGGCTTCGGCGGATCTGATTACTCCACGATTGCCGTTGCGCGGGGATTTGACCAAGCTCCGTCTGGCGTCCTACATGTGTCGGTTGCTGCTCAGCACGGTGGAGGCGGGCGCGGAGGATGCTCATTGGCACACGCTCATCAGTTCAGCCTTGGATTACACGTCTGAATCCGTTCCGCGCGTGGAGATCCTGCAGAGATTTGAACAACGGTTGGCGGAGTTGCACGGTCTGTATTCATCGCAGGTGCCGGCGCACTCCGCGCTGTTGCGCCACTTTTCTCATCTGCCGGCAGGGCGGGAGGAGTTGGTCGGACAATTGTTGGGCAGCCGTGATTAGACCGGGGCGTGGCGAGCGGCGGATTTGTTGAAAATTTCGCGCGCGGTGGCGCGTTCGCGCTTGAGTTGCTCATCCGTAGCGCCAAGGGTGGTGAGGAGGAGTTCCATCATGGAGAGGGCTACTTCTTCCTCGCCGGAGAAGACGGTATCAGCGCCGTCGCTTAACATGGCTTTTGCGTTGTTCCTGTAGGTCGTATAGGCCATGATGGAGATGTTGCTGTTGATTTCGCGGGCGGCGGCGGCAATTTCCTTAGCCGGTGCGGCGGCGGCCGTGATGATGATGGCTTCCGCTTTCTCAGCGCCGGCCAGCTTGAGGATGGTGCGTTGCCGCGCATCACCGTGAAGGACCAGCACTTTGTCTTTACCCTTGGAAAGACGGTTGACCGTGTCGATATTCATCTCAATGACGACGACCTCGATATCGTATTTTTGAAAGATGCGTTGCAGGATTTCCCCGCAGGGACCGTAGCCCACGATGATCACCCTGTGGCGGTCTTCGGTCGGAGCCGGCAGCTCGCTGGAAGCGTTCATCACGCCGATGCCGCGGTCTTCAAAGAAACGCACGAGGCGGGGCACGAAACGGTAGAGAGCGGCATTGAAGGTTATGGAGATGATGGCGACACCGGTGATCACGTTGACGGCAAAATCGGGGAGTATCTTGTACTGGTTGGCGATGAGGGAGGCGAGGATGAAGGAGAATTCCCCGACTTGGGAGAGGGATGTGCTCACGATGAGAGCCATGCGGCTGGGACGCTTGAGCAGGCGGATGACGATGTAGGCTGCCACGGGTTTGACGATGAGCGTGAGGAGCAGGGCGCAGAGAGCCAGCTCCCAGTATTCCAGCAAACCTGCCAGATCGAATCCCATCCCCACCGAAACGAAAAACAAGACGGCAAAGGCATCGCGCATCGGCAGAGCGTCTCCCGCCGCACGCGCCGAAAATTTGCTCTGCCCTACCACCATGCCGGAAAGGAAGGCCCCGAATTCGAGGGATGCATTGAACACCTTAGAAGAGAGCACGGCAATGCCCAGGGCAATGACCAACACAGCCAGAGTAAAGAGTTCGTCACTCGTGCTGCGTGAGACGTAGGTGAGCGTTTTTTCAATGATGAGGCGACCGAGGTAAGCGACACAGAGAACGAGCAGGGTGAGTTTGATCGTCATCCAGCCTAGGGCGGGTCCCAGAGCCTGCCCGGCAAAAAATACCGGTAGCAACACCAGAAGAATGATCGTGAAGATATCCTCCACCACCAGCCAACCGAGCGCCGTGTGTCCCGCCGGGGTTTGCAGCACCTTGTTGTCTGCCAGCACACGAGTGAGAACCACCGTACTGGACACGCACATACAGGCGCCGAAGAGGATGGACACCATCCAGGTGGCGTCCGGCACGAGGACATAGTAGCCCAGAGCTCCGGTCAGCGCGCGCACGACCATGCAGACGACAGAACCGGGAACCGCTACCTTCTGCACAGCCAGGAGGTCTTCGAAGTGAAATTGCAGACCCACACCGAAAAGTAGGAGCACGACCCCGATGTGCGAAAATTCTGCAACAATTTCTCCGTCCACTCCCGTACCCCACCACGATTGAGCCGCCAGAATCCCGGCCAGCAGGTACCCGATGATGGGAGAAAGCTTGAGTTTTTGAGCGATGATGCCCAGTAGCAGGGCGAGAGCGAGTCCGATGGCGAGTGTGTAGATCATGAGATGACGCGTGCCCAGATTACTTTCAAATAACGCCCCTCCGGATAGGTGGAGAGATACGGATGATCCCACCCCGGTCCGCTCGTTTCGAGGATCTGCAGACGTTTGCCGAGGCGCTGGGCGGTGTGAATGACGAGTTCCTCAAAGTCGGCTGCCTTCAGCAAACCCGAGCAAGAGCAGGTGACCAACAGACCGCCCGGACGCACACATTGCATACCGAGACTATTCAGATCCCGATATTTTTTGAGCCCCTCCGCGCGTTCCTCATCACGACCGAGAATCAGCTTCGGCGGGTCCAGAAGGACCACATCAAACTGCTTGTTGTTCCGAATCATCTGGCGGGCGTAAGTGAAGGCGTCGGCGTGCACAAAGTTGATCCGCAGGGGACCGCGCCGGGAGTTGATGTTGGCGTTGCGCTTCGCTTGGGCGATGGCGTTTTCATCCAGATCGACAGCGGTTACTTCGCCCGCCCCACCGAGCAATTTGGCGTAGATGGAGAAGGCTCCCGTGTAGCAGCAGAGATCCAGCAGGCTCTTGCCCTGTATCAGTCCGGCGAGCTTCTTGCGGTTTTCCCTCTGGTCGCAAAAAAAACCGGTCTTGTGCCCCCATTCAAAGTCAACCTCAAAGTTGACGCCGTGCTCCATGATGCGCACCCGTCGCACCGGGCGGCTCGGGGGCGCCGACGTGGGGTCGATCCCCTCCATGCGCGCCACAGCCGGATCCACTCCCACCACGTGCCGCTCTGTCCCGCATAGCTCGTGCAGCAGGGGAAGCCATCTGCCCAATCTCTGCCACACTCCGAGGGTACTCACCTCCACACTCAACACATCCCCATAGCGATCCACAATCAGCCCACCGAGACCGTCTGAGTCACCGTGGACGAGCCGATAGGCATTTGTCTCATCCGGCACGAATTGCTTCCTCCATTCCACCGCTGAGCGAAGGGTTTCTTCCAAGTCCTGCTCGGTGAGGGGGGCTCCACCGTGGCGAAGCATACGCAGAGGGGTCCGCGAGTCAGAATTCCAAAAGCCACCGCCGAAGTATTCTCCATTCTTGTCATAGACGTGGACGAGACAGCCCGGTGTGGCGTCGGCGCTCACTTCCCCGAGCATACGAGGAAAGACAGCCGGATTGTACGTAAAATACTTCATCTGCACCCACGGATGCAGCCATTTTTCGCTTCCGACCGGAGCCTGATTCCCCCGGACCGTCTTTCCCACGGTCGTTTTCCTGTCGGCACGTTTGCCGCGCTGCTCTGGAAGCTTTGCTCGCACGGTCTCCATCATACCACAGCGCCCTCTCGCGCGCAAGTCTATGCTTCCGTGCCAACACGAAGGGGCGATGAAAAAAGCCCTGCCTTTTGGGGAGGCAGGGCAAGGAATAGTGGCGGGAGCAGGATTTGAACCTGCGGCCTTCAGGTTATGAGCCTGACGAGCTACCTGGCTGCTCCATCCCGCGATTAATGAATGAGCGTCCAACGACGCCGTGGGAGGATTGTAGAACGGGTAGAGTGCAAAGTCAAGCATAAAAACGAAGAATTTGAAAAGACCGCGTTACCTCATAATTCAGGACGCCGAAAAGAAGGAATGGTACAATGAGTTAGGATCGGTTACCTCAAAAATAGAGGACGCCGAAAAAAGAACAAAAAAAGCCGTGAAAAAAGAAACCATACAAGAACTCACCGAGCAGTATCGCAACAAGTACGCAAGGCTCAGATACAAGAAAGCCCGAGGCGAAATACTCACACAATACTGCGAAATAACAGAATATACGCGCAAATATGCACAAAAACTTCTTACCGGGAAAAGGGATGGGAGTGGAGAGGGAAGGAGGTGACGGGGAAAATCACGGATGGTTGTTGGCTAGAAAGCGTCCGGAATGATGTCAAGCCGTCTCCCCGGCTCTGCAAAATCGCAAATCGCAAATCGCAAATCGTAATTCGTAATTCGTAATTCGTAATTCGTAATTCGTAATTCGTAATTCGTAATTCGTAATTCGTAAATAGGCGCCGCTAGGCGCCCTGCGTTTGCTCCCTGTGTTGAGCGGCGAATTGACCGTAGGAGGTGTTGGGGTAGCGGCGGATGATGTCCTCGCGGATCTGTTCAGCCCTTTGTTTACCGTCGTCGGTTTTGCGCAGGAGGCTCACGGCGCGCCAGAGCAGCATGGCGGCGTCCTGGTCGTTTTTGACGCAGCTCGCTCCGCGAATCAATTTTTCGACAGCTTTTTGGGGATCATTCTTGACGGACTCGAGGATGGAGGCGAGTTCCAGCCACGCCCGTGCCCGGGTGGGGTCCTGCTCGACGAGGTCGGAGAGTTCCGGGATGAGATCCTTGCGGTTATCGGCGCGGATGATAGAGGCGAGGGAAGCGATGGGGTCGTCCTCCGGGATGTAGGACCCGGCGTAGAAGCGCATACTCATGCTGCGAGCCCAGGAGGGAAGGAGCCAAAACTTGAAGATGAGGGCCTCCACCAGCACCATGACGCCCAGTCCGATGCCAACCCTCTCCAGCGCCTCAAGCTCGTCGTGCTTCCCGTCGAACAACGGCTGCACAAACATGATCACCCATGCGCTGAAGAGATACAGCGGGATGAAGCCGGCCAAAATCTGCAGCAGGAAGCGTTTCATTTTTTGCGATTCGGGATGTCATCCATTTCGAGGTAGTCAAGCGCGATGGTGCGTTGGTCATTCTGCGGGTCGCGCACTTCCATCTTCATTTGCTTGAAGAACCAGGCGCCGTCGGAGAGTTTCTGGATGGAGGTGATGGTGAAGCGCTTTTTGAGTTTTCCGTCGCGCCCGAAGCCATCCACTTGCCAGACGGTGCCGTTTTCCTTATCGATCCAGAGCCGGACGGTGGCGAATTGTCCGACGCCGGGGGATGGATTGGAGGATTGGACGATGAAGCAATCGCGTCCCTTGATGCGGGAGTTTGCCGAGTCCGGCAGAATGACCCCGCCCTTCCAGTAGAGGAAGCGCAGCGAGAGGTCCTCGTAAGTGACGTCCGTGCCGGCTATCGTCTGAGTGTACGTGGCGGGCGCCATCACCACAGCCTTGCCTCCCTCAACAAACATGAGTTCCGCCTTCCTGTCGCCGATGTGCACGTCGAAGCGCTTCCACGCATCCCCCTGCTTGTACTGAAAAGCGATCGTGTCTCCCCGCGAGCTCAGGCTGAACGGCACCTTCAGACTCTTCTTGCGTATGCTCCCCATCACGTCCCTGCTACCCTGACTCACCATCATCTGCCGCATTTCCTGGAGCAGGTCATCCGCCGGCCGCACCCCCTCCTGCGCCCCCGCATACCCTTGCACGGCGAACGCCAGAACAATGACTCCCTTGATCCAATTCTTCATGCCCCCATCCTACCACACGACAATGACGCTTGGCAAGCGCAATGCGCGGGACAAACGCATTTGAGAATACGTTTGTCTATTTACGATTTACGATTTACGATTTGAATTTTAGCGCGCCGTCCGGCGCGGGCTATGCAATGCAGGAGCGGAGGCAGAAGGAGGGAGCATGGGGCGGTAGTGGTAGGAAAGGAGCGGGGGCGAGCGGAGCTCGCCTATTTACGATTTACGATTTACAAAGCCCACGAGGGCTCGGAGTGGGATTGGACAAAATGCGTAAGCATTTTGCCCGCAGGGCGCTGAGGCAGGGTGGTGCCGAAGCGTCAAGACGCTCGACGGTCCCGTGTAGGGCGCACGCAAAGCGTGCGGTAAGACCGATTGGACAAAAGCGTAGCTTTTGCCCGAAGGGCGAAGCGCCGATGGGGCGGCGCTGAGTCAATGTGGTGCCGACGAGTCAATTTACGACGTACGATTTGGATGCTAGCGCGCTTGCGCGCGGGATATGCAATGCGTAAGCATTGGTGGTGGGGGAAATCGTAGGCAGGCTGTTGGCTAGAAAGCGGCTGGAATTATGCCAAGCCGCCTCTGCAGTGTCTCTCAATCAATTTACCGGAATATTAATCTGAGCCTTTATTTGATTTTCTACTTCAGAATAAAGGTTGACAGGTGTTTTTACATCTGCTGTACGAATAGAAACGACGAGAGAGTATGGAATGCTTTTATTGTATCGTCTCAATGCTTTGCGATCTTTCCACCACCCTGACTCGGGGAATATGGCAATACCTCCCATGGCAGATAAGTCGGCAGCTGTCCCCTCCCAAACATCTGAATGAATGGATCCCGAAAAAGCATAGCTGCCAAGTTGCCATCCGCTGTACTGATCGTTATTGGAGATGGACTCATTGTCCTCCCGTAATGCTTGATTGATTTTTTTCAGATGAATGTTACGTGAATCCGTTCTTTTTCGGACACTGAATCTAAGTCGACATGAAGGGTAGGGTATGACCTTATCGCAAGCATCATATGCAGCAGGATTCGGTTCAATAAAATAAGACAGAGTAACCTTCATTTCCACGGGTGCTTCGCCCAGTGCAAGGAGAGCTTCTCTAGGCCATGGAAGATCGTGATAAACCATTTCGTTATAAACAACATTTTTTTCCTTTCCTAGTTTATAGGGAACCAGTACTCCTTCATGTACCATCGTCAGACTATTGCTCACACACTCTGTAGCCCGCGATATGTTGGCTTCACCGTGTCCGCAATACTGTGCCAACGTGAGGTAATTCTTGTGGGTTTTGTTTTTTAAATATTTGGCTTTCATTTCTTCTGTCCACGCTGCAGAATGAACGAGTAGAGCGCGGATAGTTTCTGCTCGCAGACCGGGATATTTACGCATGATTTGCGCTGCCATGTTTGAAGCCAAAGCCGTAGCGAGACTTGTTCCATTGAAAGGAGCGTAGGCTTTGTCAAATGGCTTCCAGTTGGGGGCTAAAAGGCATAAATCATCAGGTGTATGAAAACAGTCTTGAGAACCTATACGGACTATAAGAGCATTGCCCCCTTCACAGAGTATATCCGGTTTGATGGGACGAGAGTTTTCCCATGATGTCGAATTGCTGGAAAACGGGCTTAATTCTCCATCCTTGGCAGCTAATTTATAGCTTTCATATTTTAGGGGTTCAGAAAATTTTGAAAGATGGGTTACGCCTCCAACTGTAAGGACGTTCCACGCCTGTGCGGGGTCGTGAACGAATTGAGATATCTTGTCATCGACCGCAGGGTCATAGTTTCCTGCACTCACGGTAAAAAATCTTTTCCCGTTACCCTCCTCATTTGACATGGATGCTATTGCATCCAACGCTGCAGACCAAGAGGAGGGCTTGCCCTGAGTCTCATAATCCAGGTTGCTTGTTACAGCTATACAGTACACGCGTGTGCGTTCCGGGGCAGCAATTTCAATCAGATTCACGCCTTTCTGTGTAAGGGCGCCCCAGAGAGATTGAGGTTGTCTCAGATTATAAATTCGGCATGATTCAATAGGGTGTGGACTTAAAGGACCCTCAGCGTTCATCATTCCATGGTTCAAATCACCGTACGCAGCAACACCTGCCATAGAAGTCCCATGCCCATCTTCATCGTGCGCTTTTTCTGAACCGTCCGCACTTAAGATCGTTTCATTTGAAAGCAAAGGAACCAGGATAGGGTGTCGGTTGCATCCGCCATCCATAACGCAGACAGCGGGAGCATTTTTCTCCGGGCGGCGTAGCCTACGGAGAATATCTTGGGTCCATGCTTCTTGAAGAGCCGGGGTTTCGTTTGTTACGAGGGACGTCAGTTCGTGGCAAGCCCTGCATTTATACACATCTTTGGAGTCCTCAACAAGTTGCTCGATCTCTTTTCTGTTAATTTGAGCAACATAGACAAGAAATTCAGGAAATACGAGGGGTTGCTGGTCATAATTTATTTGATGAGTCTGACAGATTTTCTCAAAGTTTGCATTTCGTTCTTTATCTGTAGCATTTTTCCTTAGCCATATCTCAACCCATATACGGGAATCCCCCGGAAGAACGACATGAGGTGTTTCCCAAAACCAGTCTCTTTGTGGCTTTGAAATTGTTGAAATTCTGCCGACAAGGTTTTGATTGCGTGGCTTTCCGTGCCTCGTTTCTTTATCTTTGAAGTCTGATATCTTTTTCCGGAACTTCTTATAAGCCTCGTTCGAGAGGAGAACGATGGCGTGCCCTTCCTCCTCACCATTTTTCTCCCAATCAATGAGGTTCATGCCGCTTGAATCGAGTGATTTTAACGGTAAATCATCGGGAGTTGCACTGTCAATCCGAAGTCTCGAAAACTTTTTTTTACGGTCAGAACGAGCTATCTCATCAAATTGTTCAAGCAGATGTTCTGCATGGGTATTTCGATCTTCGTAGGGAAACGGTGATACCTTTCCGGCTCTGCCTCGACCGGGCGACTTGAAATTGATTTTTTCTCCTGCCTTGTCACAGAAAAGGAGAGGCAACGCATTCGAATGGGATGTGCTCGCCATAAATTTTAGTAACGAGAACGTTCAAAAATAGTCCGCTCAATATCTGCGGGGCGTACACTGTCTCTTCCCTGCAAGATGGAATCTTTGACAGCGTCATGGCAGGCGTTCACGATGTCTGCGCAGCTTAAGTTAGTACATTTGCTTACGAGAGATCCGATGCTTGCTTCTGCCGAAAGGAAAGAACCGGTGGAATTGTGAATGAGGGCGCCGATTGACTCGGGATCCGGTAAGGAATAGCATATGCGGTCATCAAAGCGGCGGAAGAGCGCTTTATCCAAACTGTCAGGCATGTTCGATGCCGCCACAATAATGCTGTCAGAAGCATCCTGCTCGATACGGACAAGCAGAGTATTGAGCACCCGCCGCATTTCGCCGATATCATTTCCCTCCCGCATAGCCGCGAGGGTGTCGAACTCATCAAATAGGTAGAGAGCCCGGTTCTCTCTGATAAAATTAAATATTTGATGAAGCTTGGCGCTGCTTTCCCCCATATAGCGGGAAAGAATAAGATCCAACTGCACCGCGATAAAGGGGAGATGGAGGGTGTGCGCTATCGCTTCAGCCGTCATAGACTTTCCTGTTCCTGAGGGTCCGATCAAAAGAATTTTACGACGGTTGGAGAGACCATAACTTTTCAGTAATTCCTGCTCGAGGTATTCACGAAGAATTCGAGCAATGCGCTCTTTAATACCTCTGTGGAGGACGAGCTGATTTAAGGACACATCTGCCGGCTTGATCGCCAGGATGTCCATGAGCTCTTCAGGTACACAGGTTTGTTTATATTCCCGCTGATTTCGAGCTTTATAGAGGTCCCGAATTTCATTGGCTATTTCCTTGTGCCCCCGTCTCGCTTCATGGGAGGCTATTTGCAGCGCAATCGTGTAAAAATGCTCATCGTCATCGTCCGAGTGCGACCGTATTAATGACATGATTTGCTCAGCTGTAGCCATTGCTCTTTCATTCTACCTGTCCTCGTTTTTGCGTCAAGAAAATTAATGATATGTCCAAGGCAAACGAGGTGAGACCGCCCATGCTTCCTCCTTCCGCCTCCGCTCCTGCATTGCATATCCCGCGCGCAGCGCGCTAGCATTCAAATCGTAAATTGACGCTTCGGTACCGCACTACCTCAGCGCCCTGCGGGCAAAATGCTCACGCATTTTGTCCAACCGCCCTTACCGCCCGCTTCGCGTGCGCCCTACACGGGGCCGTCGGGCGTCTTGACGCTTCGGCACCACCCTGCCTCAGCGCCCTGCGGGCAAAATGCTCACGCATTTTGTCCAACCGCCCTTACCGCCCGCTTCGCGTGCGCCCTACACGGGGCCGTCAACCGCTTTGCCTCCTCGCGCCGCCGGCGCGCTAAAATCCAAATCGTAAATCGTAATTCGTAAATCGTAAATAGGCGAGCTCTGCTCGCCTCCGTCCTTCGTATATGTTTTGTTTTTTTGTTATGTTTACCTCTTTTCGAAAGCGATCAGCAAGTGATCGACCTCCTGTTCGTTCATCGTTAGGGTAGAGCTTCGAACAGTTGTTGTGATAACAACGAGCTTTGGATTCCACTTTTTGGGAAGTGCGGTTTCGTAAATAAACTTTTTTCAATGTCCTGCAATTTTTTGCTTGCACATCTCATTCGAAAAGAGATATACTGCCAAAAGCATGGAGTCGCCCTTGGCTCACTCGAGCTTGTCTCAAGGGCTCCGTGATTCTCGAATCGTTTATTCTTAATCATATCCAGAAATGAAACTTCATTTACCTTCGGGTCTCCGCAAGGCTTTGTTGGCTTGCCTTGCCGCGTTAGCTCTGCCTACTTCGCTTCCCTCTACACTCGCCTCTGCTTCAGGCATCGCCGCTGTCCTCTTCTCCGCCGGTCAGGAGGCAAGAGCTGATTTCACCGGTCCGCTACGGGTGGACTACGGGGATCCTGTCCTTTGGCAGGCCGAAGGCGGATCCATTGATGAGATGCGGATTACAAAAGATACGGAGGTAACGCTTACCAGTGATGCCCCTCCGTGGTCACAAAACAATGACAATAATCCTCGGCTTTCATTGAAATACAGAAGCCTGGGAAATGCCCTCAATCTGAAGATCAACGGAACAGATGGAACCGGTACGCAGTACACGTACGCATTGCTGGATGACTTCAAGACGATCTGGTTTACAGGAGTGGGGAGGCACTATATCAACGCGGGGACAGGGTTTTCGCAGTACATTAGGGAGATTTACGTCAATGGAGCTCAGCTTGTGTTTAGTGGCGCCAACCTTACGGGTCTGGAGACGGATTTCTTTATCGGCAGCAGTACGAGCGGTGGGAATAACGGCGCGACCGGGGCAATCTACGTCGAGAATTTGTCGAGCATCGTAACGACCGGGACGCTGAATGTGGAGGAGGACGCCGTCATCAGCTTTGCCAGCGGCTCTTTAAGCTTCGGCAACGTTGTCGGTGAGAGCAAGTTGACTTTGGCAACAACAACGACCGGAGGCTCCGGGACATTCTCTTTGGGAGGAGGCTCGTTGCTGGCTTTGAATTTAGCGGAAGGTGTCACGCTCGATCTGAGAGGCGACCTGACACTGATGAAGAACAGCACGATCAGCGGCGCTCTCACCGGCGAGGGAAAAATCATTCTTGACAGGGAGGGAGACATCACCATCAGCTCCGCCGGGAACAATTTGGCGGAGTTGGTAACCAAGCTGGCTCCTACCGAGAAAGTGACGTCAGTCACGCTCAATTCGAGCGGTACGAATGACGTGACTGTAGAGACCTCATTGGATCTCACGAAGATCAAACTCCGCAAAGAGAGCGGAAAACTCACCCTGAGTCAGGGCGGTACGTTCGGGCAGGAGAGCGATCTGTACCAACTGGATGTGACAGGGGGAAGTCTGACGTTGAACGCGGATCTCTACTTGGAAGAGGGTGGAAGCATCAGCTGCGACTTAGGCGGTACGGGGAAAGTCTGGTTGGGGGACGGAGCGCAACTGACTTTGGGCGGGAATGGGGACGTTTCCTCAAGGATTCAGTTGCAGAAGGGGGCGTCGAGCGCGACGCTCACCCTGACCGGGACGCCGGGCGCCGGAGCGAACTTTGCGGCAGGGATCAATGTCTGTTTTGACGCCGCCAGTGGCATCAATTTTACGGATGCGGTGACCGTGCGGGGCGATGTCGAGATCACGGACGGGACGTCCGTCAATTTCTCCGGAACCGGCGATGTGAAGATTGACGGCGAACTACTGCCCGACAGCAAAGGCTCGCTCGTCTTTGAAAGGGCTGGGCATACGCTGACGCTCGGCAAGGGCGGCAGCATTGGGGAGTTGCAGATCAAACAAGGTTCGGCGGAAATAGGGGGACTCCTATCCGGTGGCTCTCTTGTCTTAGGGGCGGACGTGACCCTCACGTTCGCTGAGGGCGGTATTTTTGATGAGATGACGGGGAGTGGTGAGTCCCACATCCTGTTGGGCGGCGACCTGGAGGTCGGCTCGTTGACCGCTGCCTCGGGGACGTACCATATCGAGAGGGCTAAAGAACAAACCGACCCCGTGCATTTCGTCTTGAGAGTAGAGGGTGATGGAGACCTTTCCTCCCTCCATAGCGTGGAGGCGCTGGAGGACGAGTTTCAAAGTGGGCATCCGGGGTTGGACGTAGTAGGCGACGTCGGCATCGGTTTCGCCACGAGCAAGACCATTGAACTGACAGACGGCGGAAGAATGAACCGCGATTTCAAGTTCAAAGGGCGGGATGAAAAAGGAACGCTGAAATTCAGTAACAGCAGAGAAAACGTGGTCTTCAATAAGCACCTCACGCTGGAGGGCGCGCATGTCGAGATGGCGGGAGGAGTGTTGAGCATCACCGGCGGCTTGATCCTCACCGGACACAACACGTTGGAGGTTACGTCCGAAATAGCTGATGGCTCGTATCTGATGACTTTCGGCGGAACGAGCGGACTTGGCGATTTCAAATTGAGCGGAGATGGAACGCTTGATGTCAATGTCTCCCTCTCCCTGCTGGCCGGGAAGACACCGGGCGATATAAACCTCATCAAAAATTGGAAGGATGCATGGAAGGACAAGATCACCTTCCATGTCGTCTTTGGCGGTACGGAGTACGGCGATGCTTCTCTGGATGCGAACGGTCGTCTCATCTGGACGGTGAGCGCGGATGACTTCACGGGAATCACGTATGGCACGGTGGAGAAGAATGCGGACGGAACTTCCATAAAGGGCAACACGGTTATCTCGGTGACGGAAGACGATATCGCCAATTTGGAGTTCACGACCCCCGGGACGACCCATCTGGAGCTGGTGGCGGGCAAGGACGGTATAGGCGGTATAGAAGAGCAAGGAGACTCCGACAAGGCGGATCTTTCCGGGCTCGCCTCGGTGTACTTCACGGGGAAGATCGGGTACTTCGTTGAGAACGGATGGTTCGGGGTGAATGGACCGGGGACGATTTACGTCCGGGACACGCAGTTGTACTTCTCCGGCGAGGAAGGGAAAGGGAACACCGCCGACCTTACCGGCCGTACCAAACTGAAGAGCGATTTCGTCATCGGTGGGAGTCAGCATGGCGCTGAAGATGTAGGCCCGGCAGCTCTCGCCCTGTCCAAGAGAGTGGAGACCAGCGGCTCGCTCACGCTGAAGGAGGACGCGACGATAGCCTTCCTCCTCAATGACGCGAAGGACGCATGGATGAGTTTTGACAGGGCGGTGGACGGTTCCGGGAAGACCCTCACTCTGAGCGAAAAGGGAACAGGGAGCACGAAGACTGCCGGTCTGGAGCTGAACGGAGGCGGCACACTGGGGAAACTGGTGAGCGAAGGAGAGAATGTCCGGGTCAAGTTGGGGATGAACGGCACGCTCACCCTCGAACAGGGCGGCACGATCGCGGGGACGCTGGAAGGCGACGGGAAGGCAGGACTGAACGTCGCCGGCGGCACGCTAGAGGTCGGAAAGATGTCCGGCAGCCTGAGTTCGCTGACGCTGGGAGCCGGGGTGGAGGTGAGTGTCGAGAGCGAGAACATCACGCTCGGTGGGTTGACTTGGGACACGAAGACAAAAACTTCACTGCACCTCGGCGCAACGCAGAAAATCAGCCTGGGGAACGCGACCCTCACGGATCCGACTAAAGACACGGCTCAGAATGGAGGAAAGCAGCTTTCCATCGACCTGACGGGAAGCGTGCTTGAAGCTGCAGACGGGAAGACGGGATTCACCCTCTTTGACAAAGGATGGGGCGATCTGAAGAATTGGCAAAAGTATTTCCGCCTCACCGTCGATGGAACGGACGCCTCCCGCTGGGGGTACGACTTCGAGGTCGATACAGGCACCGGGCTGCTTACGTGGACCAAGAGTGACAAAGTCGTCCCTCCCCAGATAGGACCGATTGTCGGAGAGTATGGAGAGAAGAGGGGCTACGAAGTGAAGGAGAGTGTTACTCTAGGAGGGACAGTGGATCATCCGGATGCGACCGACGTCATGCATGAGGTGAACATGGAGGCAGAGGGTCAGAGTGTCGCGTTTACCTTCCCGGAGAATCGGTTGCCCGATGGAAGCACCAAGCGTGCGAATTTATGGGTCAATGTGACGGGAGGGGCAAATTTCACCCTGGACATTGCCGGACTCCGCGCGGACACTCTGCTGGTACGTGGAGAAACGGATGACGTGCGCAATACGGTCACTCTCAGAGAGACTACAGTGAGTGGGGACACATCGGGGATGTTGGGCTTGGAGGATTTGTACGTGGAGGGCAATCTGCTCTTTCAGCTCGCTCGGCTCGGACCTGATAACAACTACAGGGGGTGGGACGAAAGAGATGATGAGACGGGGACCTACAAGATCAGCACGGATTTGCACCTCAACACCACCAAGTGGGACAGCGACTCTGGAACTACTACCTGCTCCTTCTTTGTCGGATATTCCTTTGCCACAAACGGCAAACTCTACGTTGGGGATTACGATCTGAAAGGTAAGGAGGGTGACAGCAAACTCAGTGAGGAGGAGAGGAAGGCGCTGGAGGCAAATCAGAGCGGGGCGCGTTTGGGAGTGACAAGCAGCCTGACGGTGGACTCCGTGTGGGGAACGAATATGCAGCTGTGGGGGTACGGCACCCTGACGTTGAGCAATGGAGGCAGACTTTACGGTGAGTTGCAGATTTTCGGCAATCCACAAAGAGGCGGAGCAACGTTAATCATTAATTCCAATGAGCTTCATGTTAGAAAAGGCTCAAAGCAGTCGGACTACAATCTGCAAAAGCTCGTACTGGGTCATACGAGAGAAAATGAAGATGGAACCGTAACCGAAACTTCCGCTTTCTTCAGAATGGACAGCGGAACCTTGTACACAGACGAGATCCAGATGGTTGGCAGCGACAGCTACCTGCAATTCACCCTGGACGATGGGAAGAAGGACACAGCCATCCTCTCCCTGGGGTCGGTGGGATTTACGGGAGAGTACACGCCGGAGATCCGTTTAGGAGGGGATAGCGGGGCGGATTACTACCAGCTGTTTGATAAGACCACGACCGAGGAGTCCTGGTGGGGGAATTGGTATGTCAGGTGGCAGGAAAACATCGAATTTACTCTGACGGGGTCGGAAATGGGGGGCAAGCAGGTGAAACTGAGTTATGATGGCAGAATCCGTCTTGTGGACGATCCGAATGAACTGACGCTCACTTGGGATGGGTCGGAGGATGACGCTGTCCTTGATTGGGAGCTGGGTGGCGATGAGAAGTGGAAGAAGTTTGATGGTACCGAGAGCGATTGGAACAAACCGAAAGGGTTTGAGAGGGACGCGCGTCTGACGGGCGCATCCGGGAAGAGCTATACCGTCAATTTACAGGAAAACGTCACAACGGGCGACCTCAGCATTGAAGGAGGCGCAACCTTCACACTCCGGAGCCAAGGAGGGAGAGGGCTTGACGTGCAGGGAGTTCTCAGCACGACAGCGGGAAGCACGCTTGCCATCGGAAAGGACGTCACGCTGAAGCTGATGCATTACGTTGGCAACGGAACCCTCCAGCTGCTGGATGGAGGCACGCTGGATTTGAGTTCCTGTGCAGCGATACCGACGGATGTGGAGAAGTGGGTCGTTCCACACGATGAAGACCACAAAAACGCCTCCAACGTTGGCAGAGTGGATTTAGAGTCCTGTGCGGCAGATACTCTCGCCCTCTCTCTCATTGTTGGGGAGGATAAGGGGGGCGCAGTTACGTTGAAGGCGAAAGAAAACCAATACATCAACTTTCGCAGTATCTCGGGTACGGGCGACCTCGTGGTAGATGGCAACAATGTCACTCTTCAATTCATCAATGGCGGCCAGGTAGGTAGTTTGAAAGAGATGAGCGAGGGGCAGCACGTCAATCTCACCGTGTCAGGCTCCCTCGAATTCATGCGGGAATCCACCGTCGGGGGGGTAGTCACCTTCAACGACGAAACGTGGATCACGATGGGGGGTGACCTGAGCGTTGGATTGTTGAGCGGCGGCACTGTGTACAACATTGTCAAGGGGGTCGAGATCACGGGTTCCGGGAAAGATGGGGGCGTGACAGCTCGCACTCTGAGGCTTACGGGAGGCGTTGACACAGACTACACCGACAGCGCTTATCAACCATGGGAGATGGGTAATAGGACTCCCCGACCGTACTACTGGGGGAATCTCACATTGGGGTC
>CANPXA010000011.1 GCA_947585525.1 uncultured Akkermansia sp.
GAGCGATTAGTGAGACGAGAGAACATATACGATTAGGAGAAATATGTTTAAGGTCAATCGATGAGATAATCTTGTCTTATCCCCCCTGGCGGCGCCATTTGCAAAGGGTGCGACTGCGCTACGCTGCGTCGCACCCTTTGCAAATGCTTCCTGAGGACATCAAAAACTATGACAGTCAAACATTGCGGAACACTTCGGTACACTAATTATGTCCGAACGCTTTTCTTTTTCCGGTACACTATTTTTGTCCGATCACGCCATTCCTCACAACAACCACTCACGATCTTTCCCCCCACCTTCTTTGCCTCTCTTCGCTTCCGCGCGCGCAGCGCGCCGAATTTCCCAAATCGTAAATCGTAAATCGTACGTCGTAAATAGGCGAAGGCGGCTTCCGCCGCCTTCGCCCCGTGTTTTCACTGTTCGACGGGAACCATCCCGTTTTCCTTCATCTGCTCAATCATTTCCGGAGTGAGCTGAATAGGATTTTGTGGGGTGCCGGCCTGCTTGATCTCATGCAATTTGATCTTGAAGATGAGTGCGGCGTTGGCGCCCAAAGGACCGGGACCGTGCTCCCCGTACGCGAGTTTGGAGGGGATGAAGACCTCCCATTCGGCGCCCACGGGAATGAGTTTGAGAGCCTCGGCTACTCCCGGAATGACGCCCACGATCGGGAAGGGGGTGGGACTCTCGGCTTTGTCGAATACGGTGCCGTCCAGCAGACGCCCTTCATAGGTGATCAACATCTGGGCGTTCTTGCCATGTTTTGCTTCGTCGTACTTTTCGCCCTCGGCAGGAGTGAGCACCTTGTACTGCAGTCCGCTTTTCGTTGTTTGTACGCCATCCTTCTTGCCGTTTTCCGCAAAAAAGGCATCAGATTTCGCGAGGTTCTGGGCAGCTAGTTCCTTGTTACGAGCCGCGAGTTTTTCCGCGAAGGCGTTCATACATGCCTGCAAATCTTTCTTGGTCATCTCTTCATCGGGCTTGCCCTTCAGCCCATCCTCCACGGCTTTCATGAAGACAGCCGCATCAATGTCGTCCATGAGAAAAGGTCCGTCGTCAAAGGAGCCGAACTGCCTCCCGGTGTTAAAGCCGAGGTAGTAAGAGATCACCTGCTTGACCTCTTCCGGAGCCGGGGCAGGGGCAGTTGTTTGAGTTTCAGCAGGGGTTCCCTCTGCTGTCGGAGCCGGTTCTTCCGTCGCTGCCGGGGTTGCCGCAGGAGCTGCGGGTTCCTGTGCCATGGCGGGAGCCACCGCACACAGACTCAATCCGAACAAGGAGATGATGGTGTTTTTCATGTGTGGTTATATGGTTTCTGTGTTGATTAGAGATGGATTTTGACAGTTTTAGGCGAGGTGGAATTCCACACGGAGCTAGCGGCTTTGTACAACTTGGTAAGCTGTTCCGGGTCGTCGAGTTGGAATTCGATGCTGTGGGAGTACGTTCCCTCCGGGAATTTGACAGCGGGAAGGGCGGAAATCTTGCCCCCGGTGATGCCCCCATTCCTCTTGGGGTGAATCGTATCGGGACTCAGCACCTTCGCTAACGCGGCGGGATCCTTTCCCAATTCATCCGGGTGAACGCAGTAGAAACGAATGGTATTGTTGCCCGTGGTGTCGATGGTGACCTGGGATATGGGCGTCACCCCATTGAGCAGATAACTGTGCTGGGCAACCGAAGTGATGCATGGCACGGCTATCGTCACCTGGTTCGTTTTACCGATGGTGATCTTGAGCAGGGGAATGCGCACATCTTCCTTCCTGTCTTCCTCATTCTCGGTTTCCTCATCCGCCGCCGCGCAGAGCGGAGCAAGCGTCAGGACGAGCATCGCCATCAATATAAGCTTTCGTTTCATAAGTGACGCAATGATTTCTACGCTAACATCTCTCGAAAGTCAAGCCCAATCCCACAGGAAACAGGGCAAACGAATACGTAGACGATGGAAACAAGGTCCACAAAGCCCCCGAGGGCTCGGAGGCAAGGTAATTCTATCAACTCACACCCATTTTAACAGATCTTTTAATTAGGATTGGTTTGCCAGAAGGACTCAGCGTCCTCTCCTCCCGCCGCTTTCTAGCTACCCTTTTACTCCCATTTCCGAAAATTCCGTTGCGCATTCGCTTCGCCAAATTGCGCCAACGGCGCGCGAGCATCCAAATCATAAATCATACATAACCAATTGGTTATGCTACATCATTTGCCGATAACCGCCTATTGGGAGCGCGTTTTCTTGGGACAAATGTGCCTTTGCCTTGAATTTTCCCGCTTTTTGCTTTTCATCCGAGGCTAACAGGTGTAGAATGCGATCCATAAGGATCATGAGAGTGCATCATTTATTGCTTATGGCGGTGGTCGGGTCGATGGTCTTGGGCTACGGTGCGGGTACCTGCGGGGCGGCGGAGGGTACGAAGAGCTTGGACGTACCTGAGGAGGCAAGGCCGGGGCAGATTGAGGGGAATGTGACCAGCCTGCGCAAGTTTTTGAAGCGTCACGATGGCGTTTATTCCATTTTTGAGGCTGCGCGAGCAGGTGATATGCAAACGCTGCAGAAACGGTTGAGTGAGGGAAGTAGTATTCAGGAGCGGGATGAGGTGGGTAACACCCCGATGCACGTTGCCGCGGAGGAGGGTAAGGCGCAGATGGTGTCGGCTCTGCTCAAGTTGGGAGCCGATTCCACGGCTAAAAATCATGAAGGGAAGATGCCACTGGACTTAGCGAGTAACGAGGAAACAAAAAAAGTGTGTCGCCAAGGGATGGATGCTCGCAAGACGCAGCTGGAGCTCATCCGCCGTCTGCAGAAAGGAGATCTTGCGGCGGTGAGTGAGGGAATCCTGCTAAAGGGAGTGAATCCCAACGTTGTGACCGAGGACGGAACGAGCACGTTGCTTGTTGAGGCCGTCAAGAAGGGAGATGTCGCTTTTGTGGAAGAGTTGCTCGATGCGGGAGCCGATCCGAACTTGCAGCCCATGGCAGGAAAGAAGGAAGGAGCTTTGCTCGTGGCAGCCAAGGCAGGAAACGCAGAGCTCGTGAGGCTTCTCCTGGCCGCCGGAGCCGACATCAATATGCGCACGGCTTCGTGCGTTTACCCTATCCATGAGGCGATTTGGAACAACCATCTTAAAGCTGTAGAGACGCTCATTCCCGCTTACAAAAAACAGAATTTCGACACGCCGGACTCAGCCGGCAATCCCAAGCCTGCCTGTATGGCAATTATCCGCCACAATCACGCCATTCTTCAAGCCTTCCTTGAAGCGGGGCTGAATCCGAACGACAAACTCTACTCTTCACGTGAGCCCCTGCTCGTGACGGCTGTAAAAGCGGGTGATGAGAGAATGGTGAAAATGTTGCTCAAGGCCGGGGCCGATAAAACGGCACGAGATAGCCAGGGCAAAACGGCATCAGATTACGCCCACGGCATGCTTCTTCAACTCCTCCAATGACGACAAAAATGAAATTTGCATCTAAGTTGATAACGGTCGCACTGGCGGCATGGGGGGTGCAGGTTCTGGCTGCAGCCGAGAAGGGAGAAAACTCTCTGTACTCTGTGCCTCAACGGACAGTTTATACGGGACTCAATCAGGGAAACCCGGAAGAAACGTACAGGAACCGTGTGTTTTCTCCCTACCTCTCTACACGGGCTTTCAGCAAGATCACGAAAACGGGTTCTTATTCCTCCTTCGAGAACTCTACGGGGATCTACTTCCAAGCGGGAGAAACAGCTCAGATTGAGGTGTCCGGCGCGGGAGGACGCCCGCTAAAGCTCATCGTTCACGAATTCGAAGGTACCCCCTTGCATACCGAGTACCCTCTCAAAGAGGGGAACAATACCCTCTTGATCCAACAAAAAGGTCTTGCTTATGTGGATTACCGCTGTGAGTCGCTCGATGATCTGGCAAAAGCTCCGACGGTGAAGGTCAGGATTCGGGGAGGTCAGATCAATGGTATCATGACAACGGCTGATTCCGACAAAGTATGGGAGAGGTTGCTGGCCGGGGCGAAGTGTGGCATGATGGAGCTTATGGGCGAACGCGTCCAGCTGCTCTTCGATGTGGAAGGCCTCCGCAAGGGTTGCTCCACTAAAGGCAAGGAGTTGCTCGCCATGTACGACGAAATGATGCGTATGGAGCAGGACGACATCCTGGGTTGGAACCTCGACGGGACGCATGCCGGCAACCATATCATGGGACGATCCGTTTGGAACGGATATATGCATGCCGATGGAATCGGTGCAGCCTATACCTACCGGTCAACCTATTTCCTGGCGGACCCGGATGCCATTTATAAGAGCATCTGGGGCGTAGCTCATGAGTTCGGACACGTGAACCAAACAAAGCCCGGGATGTGTTGGACCGGACTTACCGAGGTGACAAACAACATCTGCTCCGTGTGGTGCGCCTACAATTTCTACCCGGATCAATTGAGACTGGAGCATGGCGAGATGAACAACGCTCTCAATGTACGGATGCGGGGAGGCTGCTTCGATAATTACATCAACGCTGCGCTCGTCAAGCGTCGCACCTGGTTCTGGTACGGTTACCCGGATACCTCGCAGGATGGTGACATCGTAGAAAAATCCAAAGCCGTCCAAGAGACGCTGATACCACTTTGGCAGCTTCAACTCTACTTTGCTGTTGCACGCAATCGGAAGGATTTTTACCCTCGTATGTTTCACGCCGTGCGGCGAGCCGATGAATCGAAACAAACGAACGGACAGACCCAGGTGCTTTTTATGAAACGAGCCTGTGATGCCGCGCGACTCGACCTTAGCGACTTTTTCGTGAAACTAGGAATGCTGGCCCCGATCGATCGCATCAGCAACGATTACGTGCCAGGCTACATCACCATCACCAAAGATATGTGTCTGGATGCCATTCGCTACGCGGCCCGCTACCCCAAACCTGACAGCTCGGTCATTTATTACATCTCAGGCAACACGGTTGATGTTTACAAAAAGCGAGCTGCGGTCGTTCCCTCAAAGAAGCCTTACGAGCTCCGGGAGGGTGCGATTGAAGTTTCGGAAAATGAGTGGAAGAACGCAGTTGCGTTTGAGGCGTATCGGGACAAAAAACTGTTGCACGTCTCGCTACGCGGCCTCAATCACGAGGATAACTGTTCCACCACAGTTCTCTGTCCCGAGGGGACGAATCGAGTGATGGCCGTGCAGTGGGATGGAAAACGATTCCCCGTTGTCATGGAGAAGAAATGAAGGTTTGAACACATGGAGGTGATTATATGATAAACGAGGAAAACAAGGGCAGTCCCGTAGAAAAATACAGAAACCTTGCGATTATTGCGCACGTTGACCACGGCAAGACGACTCTCGTGGACCAGCTCTTGCGCGCCGGTGGTACGTACCGCGAAAACCAAGAGGTGCAGGACCGTGCCATGGATTCCATGGACCTGGAACGTGAGAAGGGAATCACCATCAAGGCTAAAAATACTTCCATCCGCTGGAACGGCTATGTCATCAATATCGTCGATACACCGGGGCACGCCGACTTCGGCGCGGAGGTGGAGCGCGTGATGAAGATGGTGGACGGTGTCATTCTGGTGGTCGATGCGTATGAAGGGCCTCAGGCACAGACGCGTTTCGTGCTGCGCAAAGCGCTAGAGGAGGGATTGCTGCCGATCGTCGTCATCAATAAGATCGATCGCCCGCATGCAGACCCTGTCAAGGTCCATGACGAGGTTCTTGAACTTCTGATGGATTTGGATGCCACGGAGGAGCAATTTGACGCACCGTTTGTTTATGGGTCTGCTAAGGACGGGTATTTCATGACGAGTCTGGAGAATGAGCCCCCTGTGGACTGCACGCCGCTGCTCTTCAGTATCGTGAACCGCATACCGCCGCCGAAGGATGCCGACACGGACAAAGATTTCAAGATGCTCATTTCCAACATCGACTGGGATGACTACGTGGGTCGCGTGGCGGTGGGCCGCATCTCCGCCGGACGCGTGCGCAAGGGGGACACTCTCTACCTGCTGCGCCGAGATGGTAGTCGAGTGCCCGGGAAAGTCACACGCCTCTTTGAATACAGCGGCCTGCAGACGAATGATTCAACCGTGGGCGAGGCGGGGAATATCGTGGGCATCTCCGGCTTCGAGGATGTCGATATAGGAGAGACGCTCGTGCAAAATGCAGAGGATGAGCCGCTTCCCTTCGTCCATATCGAGCCGCCGACGGTGCAGATGGATTTCAGCATCAACGATGGCCCCCTTGGCGGAAGGGATGGGAAAAATGTGACGAGCCGCGTCATCCGTGATCGATTGATGCGTGAGATGCGAACGAATATATCCATCAAGGTGGAAGACACGGCTCAGGCGGGTGTGTTCCGCGTGTCGGCGCGAGGTACCATGCAGGTGGCCATCCTGATGGAGCAAATGAGGCGTGAGGATTACGAAATTCTCGTGTCACGTCCACAGGTGATCATGCGTGAGGAAGGGGGGCAGAAGTTGGAGCCTTTCGAGACGCTCTACATCGAGGTCCCGGATGAGTGTGCCAACGGAGTCGTGCGCATCCTGGGGAACCGCAAGGGTGTGCTGGAGAGTATGGAGGGTGTTGGCGTCGGAAGCGTCTCCATCAAGGCGTCTATCCCTACCCGCGGACTCATCGGTTTCGAGTTTGAACTCGTAAACCTCACCAGCGGACGCGGCATCTTCTCTCACCTCTTCAAGGAATACGCCCCGTATGCAGGGGATATCGTCACACGCCGCGGCGGCACGTTGGTTTCTCTGGAGGCGGGGATCGCTCGTCCTTATTCGTTGGAGGCGCTGGAGGAGAGGGGAACGCTGTTCATTGCTCCCGGTGATGAGGTGTATGAGGGGATGATTGTAGGCGAAACGGCAAAGCCCGTTGATATACCTGTGAATCCCACCCGCGAAAAACACCTCACCAACCACCGCTCGGCCACAAAAAATGAATCCATCCAGCTCACGCCGCCGAGGGTATTCTCCCTCGAGCGGGCGCTGGAGTACATCGAGCCGGATGAACTCGTCGAGGCAACGCCTCACTTCATCCGCCTGCGCAAAAGAATCATTGACGCCACCGCTCGTAAACGGGCTTCTTTTCAAAATTCATGAATTCACTTTGCTCCACTGCTGTCTTTCTATCGCTGCTGCCCATAGCATGGGGAATGCCGGAATGGCTCGCCTGGCCCGACTGGCTCACTTGGCCGGAGTGGGGCACTGTGACCTCAGGTCTGCTCTACATCGTCGCCGTCCTGTGTTTCATGGTGGGGATATTGGGTTGCGTGTTGCCGTATCCGGGTCACGCGTTTATTGTGGTGGGACTCGTGCTGTGGGCATGGGGAAATGGAGCGCCGTGGCCATCGTGGTGGATGTGGGCTTTGCAGGTGGTTCTGGCGGCATTCGGCAGTTTCACGGATTCGATTTTTGCGCTGTTGGGGGCAAAACGATTTGGCTGCAGCAGGGCGGCATTCTGGTGCAGCGCGTTGGGTATGATCGTGGGTATGTTCTTCCTTCCTCTGGGTCTGTTCCTAGGACCTTTCCTAGGAGCCTTTGCGGGGGAACTCATCGTAGCGCGTCGAAGTTTGGGAGATTCGACCCGTTCAGGGGCGGGCGCTCTCATCGGAGTCTTTGTCGGGATGGGGGCAAAATTTGTGGTAGCAGGGGTGATGTTGGTCATCTTTTTCCTGTGAGAAGGCGGAAATTTTCGTTTTGACGGAGGAAATTCTCTTGACCTGTGGGAAATGATGGGGTAAGCTTCTGCCCACGCAACAGTGGCGGGATAGCCAAGTGGCCTAAGGCAGCGGTTTGCAAAACCGCCATTCGTGGGTTCAAATCCCACTCCCGCCTTCAGAAATCCCGCGTACGGTGAGTATTCCCTTACCACGCGGCGATTTTTTTAGTACCAACACGCAGATCATGTGTATGCCGCACATCGGAATTTACGCCGGGAGTTTTGATCCACCTACGAACGGACACCTCTGGATGATCCGCCAGGGCGCTGCGCTTTTCGATGAGTTGGTCGTGGCTCTCGCTGTCAATCCGGAGAAGAAGGCTTTCCTCTCCACGAGTGAACGGGAGGAGATCCTGCGCGAGATTGTGAGCGACATCCCGGGGAAGGTGCGTGTGGCGGTGGTGCGCCACGGGTTTCTCGTGGATTTTGCCCGCGAGGCCGGAGCTACGCATTTGTTGCGTGGCTTGAGGAATACGTCCGACTTTGAGTACGAGAAGACGATGGCTCGCATGAATGGTCGAATGGAAAGCGAGATTCAGACCGTCCTGATGGTGCCTCCGAGCGAGTTGGAGGAGATATCTTCTTCGTTGGTGCGGGGCTTTCTCGGCACCCCCGGGTGGGAGAGATGGGTGCAGGCTTGCGTGCCGCCGCAGGTGGCCAGTCTCATCCGATGCAAACAGCGGAAAGAGTCCCCCGAAGCTCATTAGCCTCACGCTGCTCTATGATCTATTGGGACAACAACGCCACCACGGCCATGGCTCTGGAAGTGGAGGAGGCCATGAGACCTTTCTACCGAGAGTCTTTTTATAACCCATCCGCCGCGTACAGTGCGGCTAAAAAAGTGCGTCATGCTGTGGATGAGGCGCGTGAAAAGGTAGCCGCCTTGCTGGGTGCGACTCCGGATGAGATTATCTTTACCTCCGGGGGAACGGAGTCCACCAATACGGCTTTGCGTCCCTTCAGCCGCGTGCTATCTCCCGCGATAGAACATCCCGCAACCCTGCGCTCCATCAAGGGCAGGGAAACGCTCTGTCCGGTTCGTTGCAGCGGCGAGATTGACACACGCGCATGGAAGGAGCTTCTACCGGGACATGACTGTGCTACGTTTGCGTGGGCAAACCACGAGACAGGTGTGGTGCAGCCTGTCGGAGACCTTTGTGAGGCAGCGGAACACGCCGGAGTTTTCGTCCACGTGGATGCCGTACAGGCTGCGGGTAAGTTGCACATCGCCTTGCATGACTTTCCGATTAACTATGCCTCGGTGTCCGCGCATAAGCTGCATGGTCCCAAAGGGATCGGCGCTCTGTACGTGAAACGAGGAAGCGCACTAAACCCGTTGCTGCTGGGTGGAGGACAGGAGGATGGCAGAAGAGCCGGCACGGAGAATGTGCCGGGTATCGTGGGATTCGGCGTGGCGGCCGAACTGGCTCTGCAGGCTGTCGCCGCCGATCGAATGCACGCTCGCCTGCGCGATCGTTTCCTGGGAACCTTGCGGGCTGCCGGTGTCGAGGTGCTGGAGAACGGAGGAGAGGCAGAACGCCTGTCGCACGTGCTGAACATGCGCATACCCGGTTGCAGCGCGGAATCGCTCACTTTGTTGCTGGAGCCCATGGGGCTTCTGTGCGCCTCCGGGTCGGCCTGCACGAGTGCGGAGCCCCACGCGAGTCATGTGCTGCTGGCGATGGGGCTGAGCGACCGTGAGGCGAGGGAATCCCTGAGACTCTCGTGGAATCGCTACACGGACGAGAACGAGGTGGATGCTGCCGCCCAGATCTTTATCAACTGCGTTCGCAAACTGCAGGCGGTGCGCACATCAGAGGTACAGAACGTTGTCGTGTACACCCCGGGGCAAACCAACTCATGGGATGTAGGACAAGCATCAGAAAAAATGCGGTATAAAAAAACTTGATTGCCAATGTCGTGCGTTAAAAAAGTCTCCTCCGCTCTCATAGCGGAGTGACTTCGGGCTTGCCATCGGAGAAAGAAGGTGTACAATCGGTCTCGATGGATTTTCGGAAAACAAACGCGAAGGGATACGAACTGCCGGCGGAGGTCTGGTGGTGGCGAAGTGTGTTGTGGTGAACTTTCCGGAATGACCAAGGCGCGTCGTGACGCGACCAACAATGAAAAGAGCTCTGTGAGCGCTTTGGCACCGGTAAGCCAGAGCGCTTTTCGTTTATATCTCCCTCAAAAAAACTTAATCGATATGTCAACCCCCATTAAACTCAAACAAAGCTGCAAGCGCCTCGCAGAAGGCGATACCCAGACGCCCATACGTTTGTTCATGCAAATCAGCCGCCAGAATCCGCAGGCCATCCTGTTGGAGAGTGCGGAGGTGGACGGTCGCTGGGGACGCTACAGCGTGATCGCCACAGATTATATGTGCGAGTTCACGTGCCGGGACGGCAAGCTGTCTGTCGTGGTAAATGACCCCGCTGTGGAGGAACTGAAGGAGTATGACGGCCTCCCGTACATGGAGGGACTGCGCGCGGCGATGCGCGGACTGGAGGTCGTGCCGGATGACCCGCAGATGGCGCCCATCACGCGCGCCCTCTACGGTTACTGGGGCTACGAGATGGCGGCGGTGTTTCAGCCGAAGTTGGCGGAGACCTTGGATGTGCGAGATGCCGAGAGCAGACTGGTGCTGGCGGCGACGGTGCTGGTGTTCGATCATGTGTACAACAAGCTTTATCAGCTGAGCATCGGCAAACCGCGGGATATTGTGAATATGCCTGTGCTCATGAACTGCCACCCCGGCACCTTTGCCGTGGGCGAGACCGAACGAACTCCTGACGAGGATGGTTACAAGGCGGGAGTCGAAAAAGTGCGCCGGATGCTGCACGAGGGGGAGGCCATCCAGGTGGTGGGCGCTACCCAGTGCAGCGCGCCGTTCGAGGGGGACAGCTTCACTCTCTACCGCCGTATGCGCAGTATCAATCCGTCGCCCTACATGTTCTACATGCGTTTCAACGATATGGAGCTCTTTGGCGCTTCGCCGGAGGTGATGGTGCAGTGCACGGGAGGCAAACTCTTGCTCTCCCCCATAGCCGGAACTCGCCGCCGCGGCAAAGATGCAGCGGAGGATGAACGTTTTGCCGAGGAGATGCTCGCCAGTCCCAAAGAACGCGCAGAACACGTCATGCTCGTCGATTTGGGGCGCAATGACCTCGGACGTGTGGCTGTCGGCGGCTCCGTTCAGGTGGAAAGACTCATGCACGTCGAGCGTTTCTCTCACGTCATGCACATGACCAGCCGGGTAACGGCCACACTGGCTCCCGAAAAAGACGCTTTGGATGTGCTGGCCGGGGCATTCCCGGCGGGAACGGTGAGCGGTGCGCCGAAGGTACGCGCCATGCAAATCATTCGCGAGATTGAGCAGTTGCCGCGGGGTCCTTACGCCGGCTGCATCGGTTGGCTCGGTCTGGATCACGATGCCGTCCATCTGGACACCGGGATCACGATACGTTCCATGTGGAGACGGGACGGTCGTGTGTTCTGGCAGATGGGTGCCGGTCTCGTGTATGACTCGGAGCCCAAATACGAGTGGATGGAGTGTCGAAACAAGGGACGCATCATCGACACGATCCTCTACACCGGTGAAGAATAAACCCATATTCAGATTATGATCCTTTTTATCGACAATTACGATTCGTTTTCCTACAACATCGTGCAGTACTTCATGCGTACCGGACGTGAGCCCTTGGTCCTCACCAACGACAACCCGCGCGTGCTGGAGTTGGCTGCCTCGCCGGAGTTGGAGGCCGTGGTGCTCTCGCCGGGACCGAGCAATCCGGAACATGCCGGGCTTTGCATGGAGTTCCTGAAACTCCTGCCTCACCACGTTCCCGTGCTCGGCGTTTGCCTCGGACATCAATGCCTGGGCGCCGCCGCCGGTTGTCCCGTGGTTCGCGGTCCGAAAGTCATGCATGGCAAGACGAGTGTCATCACTCACGACGGCACGGGTATCTACACGGGGATCGCGAGTCCCATGCAGATCGGTCGCTATCACTCACTCGTGGTGAAGGTGCCGGATGAGCATCCCCTTTTGGAGGTTACCGCGCGCGATGAGGATGGTGAAGTGATGAGTATGCGCTACAAGGATCGGCCATGGGTCGGCGTGCAGTATCATCCGGAATCCATCCTCACACCGGACGGACTCCGCTTAATCGCCAACTTTCCCACGACTGTCGTTTGATGATAAGGAACACGAAGAATGCTCCGGGGCATCGCAGAAAAGAAGCTGCATCAATCTCACCGTACCATGAACGTGATCAAAAAAGACAGTGCTTACCATTGCAACCGGGTATCCGCCTCTGTCCAATGTCAACTCAGCTCCAAGGCTGAAGAAATCCTCCTGAGCAGCTCACAGATGACCTTCCTGCACCCGAGGCGCCACAGGTCGCGGGGCGTGATGAACGACTAGGAAGTTATCCTCGACAATAATCGCATTTTATCACATACAACTATGACAACAGCAACTATACTCGATCGGCTCGCTGAGGGGTGCGACCTCTCTGCCGAGGAAGCAGACTACGCGTTTGCTCAACTCATGGACGGACAACTCACTCCCGCGCAATCCGGCGCGTTTTTGCTGACCTTGCGCGCCAAGGGAGAGACCGCCGGAGAGATGCACGCCGCCATCCAAAACGCGCTGCAGCGTGCCTGCCTCGTGGAGGGGGTGAAGGGTGACTATGCGGATGTGGTCGGTACCGGCGGCGATGGAAAGCACAGCTTCAACTGTTCCACCGCCACGGCGCTTACGCTCGCCGGCATGGGCTACCGTATCGTCAAACACGGCAACCGCGCAGCTTCCTCATCCAGTGGCGCCGGTGATGTGCTGGAGCAACTCGGCTACCCTCTCGATCTCGATCCGGTGGGTATCCGCGAGTCGCTTGCCTCGTGCAATTTTTCCTTCGCTTTTGCTCCGCACTTTCACCCCTGCTTCAAGCATATCGGACCGATTCGCCGCGAGCTGGGTGTGCGCACGCTCTTCAATCTGCTGGGACCCTTGATCAACCCGAGCCGTCCGCCGTTGATGATGCTGGGCGTAGCGGCGCCCAAGTTTGTGTCCTTGGTGGCGCACGCGTTGGCACAGAGTGGCAGCTACAAGCGCGCGTACGTTTTCTGTGGAGCGCAGGATTATGATGAACTCACCCTCTTTGGTCCCGCCACGGCTTGCCGTGTGCAGGGCGACAAGGTGGAGCATCTTTCGATCGACCCGGTTCAATGGGGATTCACGACGCCTCCGTCCTCTCCGGATGAGTTGCGCGTGGAAAGCAGGGAGGAGGCTGCCTCCGCGCTGCGTGCAATCCTCTCCGGTCAGGGCGCTCCCGCCATGCGGGACATGGTTGCCTTCAATGTGGCGCTGGGTGTCCGCTTGTTTGAGCCGGAGTTGCCGGAGTCGGAATGTGCGCGGCGTGCGCGGGAGGCTCTGGCGGCCGGGGTCGGCATGAAGGTGGTGGAGCAGTGGAGGAAAGAGTCATGAATTTGCAACGTTTCATCGATGCCAAGCAGGAAGAACTGCGCGCGCTGCGTGCGAATATGCCACGGCCGCTCGCGTTTCCTCGTCCCGATTTCGCAGAGGCTCTGCGCGCTCCTCTCCCGGCGGGGCAATCGCTGCGGGTGATAGCCGAAATGAAGCGAAGTTCGCCCTCGGCAGGGGTGATCAACGGTACCGCGAACCCCCGACAAATAGCACAGTGTTACGCCGCCGGCGGGGCTGCGTGTATGAGCGTTCTCACCGAGCGCGTGTATTTCAACGGTGGATTAGAGGACCTCGCGGAAGCAAGCTCTGCCGGTCTCCCTCTGTTGCGCAAGGACTTCATTTTCGACGAGCTTCAGGTGCGCGAAACCTTTGCCACGCCCGCGAGCGCCTTATTGCTGATTGTGGCGCTCACGCCGGATGTAGGCAGATTGCGCGCCTTGCGGGAATTGGCGGAAGAGCAGGGGGTTCATGCCGTGGTGGAGATTTTCTCGGAGCAGGAGCTCACCCTGGCCCGCGAGAGTGGGGCTCGCATCATTCAGGTCAACGCACGCAACCTCGAAACCTTTGCCACCGACCGCACGGCAGGTCTTCATTTAGCTTCGCTTCGCGCGCCGGATGAAATCTGGATCGCCGCCAGCGCCATGAGTGAAAGAAGCCACCTCCTGGATGCCGCCGCCTCCGGCTACGATGCCGCATTGGTCGGGACGGCTCTCATGAAGTCTCCCAATCCGATGCTGAAATTGCAACAACTCCTCCATGAATAAAAAACTCCCCTTTTTGAAAGTGTGTGGACAGACGCACGCCGGCACAGTGGATGCTTCGCTCGCGCTCGGAGCGCAATACATCGGCTTCATCTTTCATCAAGGCAGTCCGCGCAGCATCACTCCGGAGCGTGCCGCCGCTATTCACACCCGCTTCACGCGGCGCGTCGGCGTGTTTGTCCGGCAACGGGCAGCGGAAATAAGAAACATCATGCAGAGGGCTCAGCTTGATTACGCCCAGCTGCACGGCTCTCAAACCATCGTGGATGCCCGACAAATCGGTCCGCAACGAGTCATCCGCACCATTTGGCCGGAGCACTGCGGAAGTGCCGCTGCTCTGCAACAGAGGGTGAACGAGTGGAAACCGTACTGCGCCATGTACTTGTTGGATGCCGGCTCAAATGTCGGCTCCGGTGGAACGGGAAAATGCCTGGATGTCCAGCAGTTGGCTCACGTGCAATTTCCTCATCCATGGATTCTCGCCGGTGGTCTGAATGCTCAAAACATCCCCCGCCTCCTCGCACTTTGCCAACCGGATGGGATCGACCTGAACAGCGGGGTGGAAATAGCCCCCGGATTGAAGGATCCGGTGAAACTCCTCGCCGCCGTCCATGCATGCAGGATAGCTTCCTCCCTGTCATGATCACCAATTCTAGGCCGACGAAAGTAAAGCCGACAACCCCCCCGAGGGCTCGGAGGGGGACTGGACAAAAGCGCAGCTTTTGCCCGCAGGGCTCAGAGACGATGGGGCGGCGCTGAGTTAAGACGGCATAGCGTAACTCCGGTCGCATTCCGCTACCACTTTGCCTCCCCGCGCCGCCGGCGCGCGAATTCCCTGAGATCGTAAATAATCAATGCTTTTTCCTTGCTCCTGTGAGCAAAATAAGATATAAAACGGGGCGTGCCGGTATGTCCCAGTTGCAACTCTACGATTCACGCAGGCGCTGATAAGCAGTGCCCGGTGTGTGGGTATAGTTTGAAACGGGCAGAGGGGGTGTTTGGGGAGGGTATGCTGGAGTTCACGCGAGTGGTGGATGAGGCGGGCGCTCTGATGCACAGTGAGAGGCTGGAGTTGATGCGTGCGCTGGAAGATATGGAGCGCAACATTCCACCCGTGGCTCTGGGTATCTACATCACTTCTCACGGACAGATCAAGGATTTTTGCCCTCATGCACACTGGGCGCTCAATCATGCGCATATTCATCACCCGTCATTCGGTCGCCGCGAACAAGTAAGAGCCATTGAAGATGCGGAGCTTGTGGAAGGTCGGCGCGGAGAAAATTTGCCGGTGGAGCCCAATAATGCGCTCATGGCCTGGTGGGAGGGATTCCGGAGTCGATTGAGGGATTGGGTGCATCCGTACCCGCCACCTGTCAAGAAGGAGTGGATGCTGTTGCTTGTGGTGGACGTGCAGCTAGAGGTCGCCTGTTTTTCTTGGGGCTACATGCTGGATCCTTATATCAACCCCGATAGCATCAACAGCTGCATCATCGGAGCGCGTCTCTACTTTCGCGAACGGGCGATGGCGGTTGGCTTGCGCCGGGTCATGAAAGCCGCTGTGACGCAGATAGCATCCTCTTCTCACCGAGTAAACCGACGGATGCGCAAGAGTCTTCTCCTGAGAGGTGAGAGTTTGGCGCTCGCTGCCGTGTTGGCAGGAACGTCTGCATTCGGTGAGCCGGTACCGATACCTCCGCAGCAGGATGACGCGCCGGCGGAAGAAGTGGAGGAACCGGTTGCCGATGCTCCGGAGCGGACGAAAGAACCGGCGCCGGAACCGACGGCGCCCGTACCGAATCGATCCGCCACGGCAACCACCCAACCGCAATGGGACGAGGAGGAATACCGACACCTGCTTTCCGGGGAATTGCAGGGATGCTACAAGTTGTTGGTGGACCCGCAGGCCCCTCAGAGTCCCGTCGATGATAGTTCTCCTCAGACCGGAAAGTCGCGAGCGGACGAGGCACGCATACCGAAGCGTTATTACCGCGAGTACACGCAGGCGGGGCGGGATGGAATTGTGGATCCCCAAGGTCTCCTCAGCACGGTGGAGAGAGCCGATGTCGAGTACGCGCTTAAGGCTCTCAACGCGCATTCTCGTTACAAACTTTACGTGGGTCTCTTCAAGGCGCAGCAGGAAATACCGATGGAAGTGTCGGCAGGCACGCTCGTGCGCGCGATAGCGGCTCCCGGGGAGTACGCTGTGTTGCTCTTGTACGGGATGGGCGATAATCCCCGCATGGAGGTGGGTTACCACGAGATAACGCTCAACGACAGCGACCGTCATAAGTGGCAGGAACAAGCCCAGCTGGAGGCTCGTACCGGCGGCAGCGGAGTTTCAGGTTTGCTCGCCGCAGCTCAGTCTCTGCATCAATCACTGGAGCCGGCTACGGCCGCTCTCCCCGCACGCGAACAGCGCACATCCATGCAGGTGCCCCTCATTCCCATGGAGATGCGTGAAGACGAGTCGGCGGAGGAAGTCACGTACAAGGATGAGTTCCTCATGCTCATGGAAAATCCGTACATGAGACCCATCGTTCGGGGTTTCGGAATTCTGGCCATCCTGGCAGCGCTCGGGGGAGTGGTGTTCTGGCTGAGGAGGCGTTCCGGACATCTGTTGAAGAGCACGCCCGATGTGCGCCTCAGCGCGTTGTACGGCTCCGGTGTGAGCCGCAATGTGCATTATCTTGAAGGCAGGGAGGCCAAGAAAGCACAACGCATCATCTGATACGTATGCGGCGCTCCACCCGCGCGAAGCGCGCTAACATCCAAATCGTAAATCGTAAATAAGCGGCGTTAGCAATAACGCCGCAGGACATAGGGAAGAATGCCCCCCGCGCGGAAGTATTCAATCTCGATGGGGGTGTCCAACCGCACGATGAGAGGAACGGAGAAGGGTTCTCCCTGGGCGGGATGAACCTCCAGCACAGCCTCCGCGTGGGGCAGGAGGCCGTTGTGCAGTCCACGGATGTTGAAGGTAGCGTCCTTGAGGTCGCACACCCGTTCGTAGTCCTCAGGGTCGGCAAAGACGAGAGGAAGTACCCCCATGCCGATGAGGTTGGAGCGGTGGATGCGTTCGAAACTTTTGACGACGACCGCGCGTACCCCGAGGAGCGAGGTACCTTTGGCGGCCCAGTCGCGGCTGGATCCCATGCCGTAGTCGGAGCCTCCGATGATGATGGTGGGAATGCCCTCGGCTCTGTATGCCATTCCGGCATCAAAGATGAAGGTCGCTCTCCCGTGGGAGTCGTTGTGAATTTCTACATCGGGTCGTCGGACGTCAGAGGCGCCGAAGTAGAGGGTGTATCCGCCCTCGACGCCGGGAACCATGCGGTTCTTGATGCGGACGTTGGCAAAGGTCCCACGTACCATGACCTCGTCGTTGCCGCGTCGGGATCCGTACGTGTTGAAGTCGGATTTTTGCACGCCTCGTTCGGCGAGGAAAAGGCCGGCGGGACCCGTCGGTTTGATGGCGCCTGCCGGTGAGATGTGGTCGGTTGTCACGCTGTCGCCGAAGATGCCGAGGGCGCGCGCATTCATGATGTCCCGCAGATCGAGTTTTTCGCCCGTGTAGGAGTCAAAAAATGGGGGACGATGAATGTAGGTGGAGTCCGCGTTCCACGAGAATGTTGCCCCTCCGGGCGCCGATACCCGCGTCCATTCCGCCACGCTTTCAGCGTAGCACGCGCTGTATTCTTCCGGAGTGCAGATCTTGGCTTGGGCGGCGGTCAGCTCCTCAGGGGTCGGCCAGAGGTCGCGCAGGTACACATCCCGTCCATCCTCAGTACGCGCCAGGGGTTCATTTTCCATGTCGATATCCACTCTGCCGGCGAGGGCAAAGGCCACCACGAGAGGGGGCGACATGAGGAAATTAGCCTTCACGTGCGGATGGATGCGTGCTTCAAAGTTGCGGTTCCCCGACAGGACAGAGCAGGATACCAGCCCGTTCTCCACCACGGCTTCTTCGAGCGCCTCGTGCAAGGGACCGGAATTGCCGATGCACGTGGTACAGCCGTAGCCGACGATAGAGAAGCCGATGGCATCCAGCGAATCCATCAAATCATTGTTGGCAAAGGAGATTGCTGTGGCTCGGGAGCCGGGCGCCATGCTGGTCTTGACGTGGGGTGGCACGCGCAACCCGAGCTGAGCCGCTTTCTTTGCGACCAGTCCCGCAGCGAGCATGAGACTTTCGTTGCTCGTGTTGGTGCAGCTGGTGATGGCCGCCACAAGGATGGAGCCGTCCGTGAGTTCGACCTCGTGACGGGAGGAGGCCTCCGGATTCCCGGCATCGCCCTGCATGGTGACGCGGATCGGTGCGGTGGGGACGTCCTTGCCGTAGATGTCCTTGCAGATGCGGTTGCGGAAGGTGGTCTGCAGTTGCTTCAGCGGGATGAGCTCCTGAGGCTTGCGCGGACCCGCTACGGCAGGTTCCACGGTGGAGAGGTCCAGATGCAGCTCCTCGCTGTAATCGATGTCTCCCGGCATGGGCATCCCGAAAATTCCTTGGGCTCGGTAGTAGGAACGATAGGTTTCCACGTGTTCCCGGGAGCGTCCCGTGGACAGAAGATAGCCGGCCGAGGTTTCATCCGGCGGGAAGAATCCCATCGTCGCGCCGTACTCGGGAGCCATGTTGGCGACCGTGGCGCGGTCCGGCAGGGAAAGCGCCGCCGCCCCCTCGCCGAAGAATTCGACAAATTTGCCCACGACTCCGTGTTGCCGCAGCATCTGCGTGATCCGGAGAGCCAGATCGGTAGCGGTGACCCCGGGTTGCAGACGCCCGGAGAGGTGCACGCCCACGACTTGCGGCGCGAGGAACGTGATCGGCTGCCCCAGCATTCCGGCTTCCGCCTCAATGCCGCCGACTCCCCAGGCGACAATTCCCAACCCGTTGATCATCGTTGTGTGGGAATCCGTGCCGACGAGGCTGTCGGGGAAGAAGATGTCATCCCGGTGCATGACACCGCGAGCGAGACGTTCGAGGTTCACCTGGTGAACAATGCCGGTCGAGGGAGGGACAACGCTGAAGGAGCTGAAGGCTTGTTGCCCCCATTTGAGGAATTCGTAGCGTTCGGCATTGCGTTCAAATTCTCGTTTCAAATTTTTGGCGTACGCTTCCGGAAAGCCCGCCCAGTCCACTTGCACGGAGTGGTCCACCACGAGGTCAACCGGCACCAACGGCTCCATCCCCCCGGCATCTTTTCCACGCGCTTTCACCGCGTCCCTCATGGCCGCCAAATCAACCAACAACGGCACCCCCGTCAGATCCTGCAGGATGATACGCGCCACAGTGAAGGGAATTTCAAAGTTCGCTTGCTTGGTCGGCTCCCAAGAGGCGAGGTTGTGCACGTCCTGCTCGCGCACGCGCACCCCGTCGCAGTTGCGCAGCACGCTTTCAAGCACGATGCGCAGGCTCACGGGCATACGAGATATCCCGGGATGCCCCTCTGCTGCCAATGCCGCCAATGAGTAGTATTTTCCTTCGGAGCCATCGCCCTTCCTGAATGTGCGTAAGGTGTCCATAATTACTGAGTCCGCGCGAAGTATACACATATCCCCCACGATTGCAAGAAGAAAATCCGCTCCGCACTCCTTCGCACCGCGCGTGTAGCGCGCTGCATCCAAATCGTAAATAGCCGGAAAGACTTGCCTTGCCGGCTATTTACGAGAGTTGAGAGGAAGGAAAGAACTGTTCCAGCGTTGTTTGTCGCAGGGAGGCGAGGCGCCGGATAACTCCTTCAACGATGTTGTTGGGACATGATGCGCCGGCCGTGATGCCTATACGCCACGTGCGTTGAAGATCCGTAGCAAAGTCCGGCAGGGACATGAGCTGCTCGCTCTTGGTCTTCCAATCGAAGGCGCGCACCTGTTGCAGACTCTTCAGACAGGAAGCGTCACGCACAAAGAAAGTCGGCAGACGGCTCGCAGAAATATGCGCGAGGTGGGAGGTGTTGGAGCTGTTGTATCCGCCGATGATAAACATGGTGTCCGGCTTGGTTTCGAGCAGGTCAAACAGAGCTTGCTGGCGATCCTGGGTGGCGCCGCAGATGGTATCGTAGGCGTGGAAGCGCGAGTCGTCTCCATCGCGCTGCTGCACGGCTTCTCTGAGCATCTGTTGCAGTTGGGCTGTTTCTCCCTTCAGCATGGTGGTCTGATTAGCCATGCCTATCTCGTTCAGATCCGTGTCCGGATCAAAACCGGCGGAGTGACAGCCCTCGAAATGAGTGAGGAATTGTTCCCTGTCTCCTCCGTGGCGGATGTAGTCCGCCAGCAGCTCGGCATCACGCTTGTTGTATATGATGAGGAAACGCCCGCGTCCGTCCTCACCGAGGGAATGCGAAGCTGTAGCCATGCTCTCCTCATGGTGAACCTTGCCGTGGATGATGCTGGTAATGCCGCGCTGAGCGTAGGAACGCACCCGTTGCCACACCTTCACCACGTTGCCGCACGTGCTGTCCACCAACTGCACGCCACGTTCTTCAAGCATCTTACGCAACTTCAGAGAGATGCCGAAAGCGGGGATGATGACTACATCCTCGGCGGTGAGGTGCTCATAGCCCTTGCCGTCGGTATTCCACGGCAGATGGAGCAAGCCCAACGCATCCAGGCGCGCATTCACCTCCGGGTTGTGGATAATTTCGCCGATGAGCCAGACGCGCTTTCCCTTCATCACGTGGCAGGTGGCATACGCTATCTCGATGGCTCTCTGAACTCCGTCGCAAAATCCGAACGCCTCCGCGAGCCGTATCTCCAAACCGGGCACGCGCAACACGTTTTCCCCCATGCGTATCTCATCAATGAGCTCGCTTCCGTAACGACGCACCTCCTCCTGCACCAGCGGCAGTACTTCTTTCCGCCTCACGTTGATGCTGCGTGCCATAGTGAAAACCCCTTCCGCGATACCGGCTGTGGGACTCGAACCCACACTCGTTAGAACTCGATTTTGAGTCGAGCGCGTCTACCAATTCCGCCAAGCCGGCAAGGAATGCGGTGATTAAACCACAGAGAACCCTATGTGTCAAGTCACTTCTTTATTCGATCAAAGCTAGCAAGACGGCAAACCATTGACGATTCAGTAAAGCGGTGAAACCCCGTAATGCCTCAAAAGAAAAAGTCACCGAAGCCCGATGCCTCAAAATAAACGGTCACCCAAGAGCATAGCATTTT